>NZ_JAUBRM010000006.1:0-137445 GCF_036701905.1 Microcoleus sp. MON2_D5 | reverse complement strand
TACTCGAAAGCTTGGGCAGCGATATATACAAAGTGCGACTAAATACTCAGCCAACTGCTAATGTCACCGTCGCCATTACCCCTGAAACTCAAGTTACTGTCAGCCAAAGGGCCCTTACTTTTACTTCCGCCAATTGGAATGTCGCCCAAACGGTAACGGTGACTGCGGTTGACGATGCGGTTGTTGAGGGCGATCGGGTCAGCACAATTAGCCACGCCACTACCAGCACTGACACATTGTATAATAACCTCCTCGCCCCTCTCACAGTCAATATCAGCGATAACGATAACTTAGGCGATGTCAAAACCTTGTTGAACAAGTCAGTAATCGGTTTGACAGATAAGGACGATCGCATGACAGGATCGGCATTAAACGACATTATCCACGCACGCCCCGGCAATGACTATATTCATGGCAAAGCCGGAGATGACTTGCTTTACGGACAAAAAGGGGATGACGGCATCAGGGGCGGCGATGGCAATGATATTATTTTTGGCGGCCAAGGCATTGAATTTATTCGGGGTGACGGCGGTATTGACTTGATTTACGGCGGTAAGGGAAACGATCGCATTGAAAGCGGCGATGGCGACGATATCGTGTTTGGCGACGGGGGCAATGATTACTTATTTGGAGAAATCGGTGCCGACACTCTCACAGGCGGATTTGGTTTTGATGTGTTTGCCCTCGCGATCGGCACTGGTGGAACTGACGCTTCCGCTGCTGATGTGATTACTGATTTTACCCTCAATCAAGACAAAATTGATTTAATTAGCCCCTTGGCTTTTAGCCAGTTAAATATTTATCAAGGAACAGGCGCTTTTGTGAACGATACTATAATTCAGTATCAGGTAACAGGGGAATATTTAGCTGTCTTGAAAGGAGTCACTGCCAGCAGTATAGTTCAGGCAGTAACTTTTTAGACTTCGTATGTTGTTGCGCTAAAGCGCTTTAGCGCAACAACATACCTACCCGATTTCGATCGCCTAATTTGTATGGTGCATCAACAGTCGATCGCACTTTTGCTTTGATTTTCAGGTATAGCAACCGTTTAATGTAAATTGTGTAGCCTGTCTTTGATTTTTGTGCGAGTCACCAATGCAGACTCACAGCGTTCCCAGTAAATTTTAGCAACGCGATCGCCCGGATTCTGACGCCAACACTCGGAAAACAGCCGCGCCGCTTCAAATAACTTCCCTTCCGAGTAAAGTGCCCTAGCTTCTGCAAACAATTCCAGCGTAGCTAACTTGGCCTGTTTAATTTCTGGCGGATCTGCATCAAACACCTCATAAATCGTCACAGCTTGGGATTTTCCCTTGACTTTTACCGTGTCTAGAGTGCGAATTGTGTACTGAGATGGATTTTTCAGGCGCGTATAAGTTGGCTGGGTAATTAACAGTGACACCCCATAATTTTTTGTCAAACTTTCCACGCGAGAAGCTAAATTCACCGCATCGCTGATTACCGTACCGTCCATGCGATTTGGTCCGCCCACCGTTCCCAGCATCAAAGAACCCGTATTAATCCCAATCCCAATCTGAATCTGGGCACAGCCAGCGTTGGCGCAGTATTTATTGTATTCAACGAGACGGTGCAGCATAGCAATTCCCGCTTTCACCGCATTATCCGCCTCACCGCTAAACAGCGCCATAATCGCATCGCCAATATATTTATCAATAAACCCGTGATTTTGATTAATAACAGGTTCCATACGAGAAAGGTAGGAATTAATAAATTTGAAATTATCCTCCGGCGTCATAGTTTCCGAAAGCGTAGTGAAATCGCGAATGTCGGAAAACAACACGGACATTTCTAACTGCACTTGGTCGCCCAATTCCACATCAATGATGCTTGATTTCTCTAAAAACTGGAGGAATTGATGGGGAACAAATCGCTCGTAAGCTTTGTTGAGTTGAGCCAGCCTGCTTTCATTTTCGCGTACTTCTGTATAAAGCTTAGAATTTTGAATCGAGATCGCCGCCTGTCCAGATAACACTTTTAATAGTTCCACTCTTTCTGGCGTAAAAGCTCCCGCTGTCAGATTATTTTCTAGGTAAACAATACTGATGATTTGAGATTGGTTAATCAGCGGCACACATAAAATTGATTTAGGTTGATGCTTTTGGATGTAGGGGTCGTTGGTAAATTGTCCCCATCGCGCAGCATCATCCAGTACGACGCTTTCTTGAGTGCGAGCCACATAATTGACAATTGCGGAGGAAAGTTCTTGACAGGTTTCAACGGGGATTGAATGCAACACGGTCACTTGTGCGGAATTTATTGTTCCTTCAGCTTCAATTAATAGTTTTCCCTGGCTTAACAAAATCAGATAGCCTCGTTGCCCCCCTGCATTTTCAATCAAAATTTTCATCAAGCTAGACAGTAGCTTATCTAGCATAATTTCTCCAGAAATCGCCTGAGAAGCCTTCATGACTGCGGTGATATCTAGGTGATTCCCCGAACCAGTCGTTGTCATTGCTACGGTAGTTTGAGTGTTGTTCCTTCCCGGTTGAGTTACCGCGAATAAGTGGGGATATCGCGTTTCTAAATCCGTTACCTTAGCAGTGGCTCCCCATTCAACATAACAATAATACGCCTCAAAGATGTAGGCTTGAGCAACTTTTGTTTTGCCCCATTCCGAGTAGAATTTGGCTGCGATTTCGTTTGCCAGGGCTTCGTCATTAACATATTTGTTTTCTTTGGCTCCAGAAATGGCACGATCGTACATTTCAATCGCCTCGGCTTTATTGCCCAACACCCGTTGCCGTTCTGCTTCCACTAAATACCATTTATGCAGATAATTCATGGGAGCATTTTGCGCCCACTGTTGCAGCGTGCTTTGATGGGTTTCCACTAAGGCAATAATTTCAGTTTGCTCAATTGCTGGCTGTGCGGGAAAAAGTGCCAGGTGCGTCAGGGCGGCATAAAAATGAAAAATTGGAACAAAAGCCGATCCAGATACTCCCATCAAATACTGTTTGACTTGGGTAATGTGGTCTAGGGCAGCCGTGTAATTGCCATAGCAGTAAGCAAGCAGCAGTTTGTAGATGCAGGCACAAGCGATCGCCGTGAATTCATTATCCTGATAGTGCTTGGGAATCATCACCGTTTCATCGTAGGCAGAGCCTATTAACAAATCCGGCCGAATATGGGTTTCCCTCAAGTTTTGCACCGTCTGCTGAATCATATCCAAATAAACCCCAGCAGAATATTGTTTCAACTGCGCCATGACAGCCCTGTAACTTGCTATTTCTGGTTCCCAAGTGTCTAGTTCTACACCAGCGAATAAATGAGTATAAAAACAAATATATATGTTGTAGCCAGCGTCTACAAAGTCGCCTGTTTCCATACCAAACCTATAGCCCTCTTTCAGCGTCGGTATCGTTGCCAAAAGAGATTCTTGGCGATGCTGAATCCAGCCACCAAACAAAAGTAGAACTGTGGACTTGAATTCGGGCACATTCAACCGATCGAGCAATGAAAGTGCCAATTGCCCAAAGCCATAGCCCGTTTCCACCTCTTGTAAAAAGGCACAGAAAACCATCCCGTGCATCGCATAACCCACTGTCGATGCGGGCGCATTCCCAAAGGAGAGCGATAAACTCACCATCGTGGAGCTCAGCAGCGGCAGCAAACCGGGCATTCCCTGGAAAATGGGTGGAAACAACATACCAGACAGTTGTATAGCTGCCTGAGTCTGTGGATTTGTCATCACAGGTAGGTCAACCAATTCCTCAATCTTTCTGCCACTTAGTTGGCCCGCAAGGGCTTGTAGCGCTTTGCCAATCTTGGCTTCATCAGGTTCGGCAGGGAGTTCAATCCCCAATTGTAAGAGTGCGTCTCTTGCTACTGCGATCGTTTCTAATACCTTGCTCTGGGCTGTCTGAGCCGCAATTTTAATTTCGTAAATTTTAACTCGCTCTAAAATTGTTTGGGCTTCTTGCAAAACCAGTGCTGCCATCTGTTCCATACCATCAAAGTCACCATTCAAATAGGCAATTTCAGCAGCAGCAACATAGAGATTTAGCGCCAATTCATATTGAGTTTGCCAGCATTGAGGTGTCAGTAGCTCAATTCCCGTTTGTAGATAGATATTTGCCGCAGCGTAGGCGGTAGAATTTCTAGCCTTACGTCCAGCTTCTAAGTTGAGTTGGGCTAAGGCTGAGCGTTCACTTAATTGATGGATTAACTCAATTCCTTGATTTAAATGCCCCACTATATCAAATAGTTTTTCTTCTGTTTCTATCTCGGAAGAACTTTGTAGCAGTAACTGTCCTATTTTCAGATGAGTGGCTTGTTTTTGGTCGTCGGGAATCAATGAATAAGCCGCTTGCTGGACGCGATCGTGCAGGAACTTATAAGTTGGATTAGCAACAGACTGATTCGGGGATTGAGCATCTGTTTGAATAAAGTTATAGCCTTCTGAAATCACTAAAATGAGTTCTTCTTGCAAGGCTTTCCACAGCGCTGATGCCGTTGGTTCTGGTAATTCTTCGTTGACTATTGCCAAGGTATCTAAATCAAACTGTGCCCCAATGCACGCAGCAAGTTTGAGAACATCCTGAGTTTTGGCAGGCAACTTCTGCAATTGCGCCGCCATAAACTCCACCACATCCGAGGCGTCGGCAAATTTAAGTTGATTAATATCGCACTGCCACCCCCCTTTACTGCCCCCCTTACTAAGAGGGGATTGAGGGGGGTTAAAAATAATTTGACCCTCTTCATACAAGGCTTTGAGGAATTGAGTCGAGAAAAAGGGATTACCTTGGGTTTTTTGATAAACCAATTCTGTCAGGGGCCCGGCTAAAGATAAATCGCAAATCAGCGTATCTGCTACCAACTGATTGAGATCTGCTAAACTCAACGGTTGCAGGGTAATCGTATTCACCGTGGCTCCAGACTTCACAATCTCATCCACAGTCAACATAAACGGATGAGCCGGTGATACCTCATTATCCCGATAAGCACCCAATACTAACAGATGCCCCCTATCCTGCATTAACACTTGTAGCAATTGCAGCGATGCCGAATCTGCCCACTGCAAATCGTCCAAAAACATCACTAAGGGATGTTCTGCTTGGGTAAATACTTGCACAAATTTCTGCATCAGCAGATTGAAGCGATTTTGTGCTGCACTCCCCGACAATTCTAGTGCAGGACGTTGAGCGCCAATGATGTGTTCTAATTCAGGAATTACGTCAATCAAGACTTGCCCACTCTCGCCTACTGCGGTGAGAATCAGGGTTTTCCATCTGTGTAACTGAGCGTCACTTTCTGATAATAATTGTCCCATCAATTCCCGAAATGCTTGCACAAATGCACTGAAGGGGATATTGCGCTGGAATTGGTCGTATTTGCCTTTGATAAAATAGCCACGCTGTCGGGCGATCGGCTTATGCACTTCATTCACTACTGCGGTTTTACCAATCCCAGAAAAGCCAGCAACTAGCATCATTTCGGCACTAGCATTACGAGCTCTTTCAAAGGCCGCTAATAGATGAAAAACTTCTGTTTCTCTGCCGTATAACTTTTCGGGAATCAGGAAATGGTCTGTAAGATCCAGCGTTCCCAAGTCAAATTCTTCTATGCTATCGGTTTCTTGTAATTGAACCAGACACATTTCTAAATCCTGCTTGAGCCCCAATGCAGTTTGATAGCGATTTTCCGCATTTTTTGCCATCAGCTTGCTGACAATTTGCGAGACAATTAGGGGGATTTCTGGCTTGATTTCGTGCGGGGGAACTGGTTGTCTGGCAATGTGGCAGTGAACTAGCTCTAAAGCGTCTTCTGTCTCAAAAGGCAGTTTTCCTGTCAGCAATTCGTAGAAGGTGACACCGAGGGAGTAAAAGTCAGTGCGGTAATCGATAGAGCGATTCATCCTACCAGTTTGTTCCGGCGAGATGTAAGCGAAGGTTCCTTCTAAAACGTTGGGATTTTTCAGGGTTGGCATTTCTCGCGTTAGCTGAGTGGAAATGCCAAAGTCGATAATTTTGAGCTGTCCGGTCGCTGGATTGAATACTATATTAGAAGGGTTAATATCCTTGTGGATAATATTGGCACTGTGAATTTGTCCTAAAGTTTCAGTTGTAGCAATAGCGAGCAGCAAAAATTCTTCAAGAGTAAAGGAGCGCTGCTGCATCCATATTTTCAAGGATTCACCGCCAAAGTCCTCCACAAACATCACGAGGCTGTTTTGGTATTTTTGCAAGTCATATACTCGCACGACTCCCGCCTCTTTCAACTCTTGGGTGATTCGGTATTCGGTGCGGTAGCGCACCAATTCTTGAGGTGTGGGGTAGCTTTCTTTGAGAAGTTTGAGGATAATCCGCTGGTTATCCGCTTTCCGGATGGCCCGGTAAACCAGAGAGTTGGCACTTTCATAGAGAAGTGTCTGGACGGCAATGCCTGGAATGGAGAGCATATTTATTTTCTTGCTAAAAATTAACGCGCAGTCAAAACACACCGGGTTCGTTGTGTCGAGAATAGCGCTTTAGAAAGGAACAAATCATGTTTTTATAACACACTCTTAGTTTTTCGGCAGCTAAGTAGCTTTCACGCGGTCAGGCAGAGTAAGGGTAATGAGTTATAATGCCTACGTATCTAAGCCTGGTTAATTCTCAACTCCATGAATTGTCCCCGTTTCGGTTATCCAAACATCGTTAAAAATTGTCCCACCCCCAGCGCTAAGCAAAACTTTAAATATATATATTGTCACAGGCAGTTTGTTTAAAACCCTAGACATCAAAGGATTTCAGAAGAAACAAAAAATTGAGAGATCAGCTTTTATTAGAAAAAATATCTTGAGTCGCGATTGTCAAAGTCACGAAGGTGTCCCCCCGCTGGTTCCAATACTATGTCTTTTTCAACAATTAGCATCAGTCCCCCGGAAAGTTCAAGTAAAGTCAAAAAACCAAGACAAGCTAACGCTCCAACATGATGAAATGTAGTCGTTTGTAGACAATAAGGGGAACAAGCAGTGGAAAGAGCTGCCAATTGATGCCTTAACCAAAAAAATTCTAGCGGTTTATAGCAATCCTACATGAGTCGTAAATTTTTTACCCCACCCCAACCCTCCCCGAACTCGCGGGGAGGGAGTAAGAAATTCACAAATGATTTAGGATGGCTATATATAGGAAGTCGAGTTGAAATGGGTGCTAAAGGTTTGTCGGATTCCCTCCAAGCAGTTGACAGACAATGTGCCGTCTATTATACAGATTTTTTGGTCGCATATAAAAAAGTTTTGCCTCGCCAGCGACACAAATCTGTCGGAAAGATACGGGCAAAACTTCTGATATCGAAAGATGCAAGAACTCCCTGATGTACAGGATATCTCGCTATTGTTGTAAGAAAGAGTCTTTCCTAATCTAAAAAGCTTTCCAATAATGTGGGGCCTTCTGGTATTTTATCCATGATTACAACACTTCTTGACCCCTAAAAGTGTTTAGGATTTTTCGTTGCTATGCAGGACTACCAGACTTTGTTCTAAGGATTTTGGAGAGTCATTTATCTACTTCCCCTTCCGGGCTACAAACTCCCGCAGCCGCAGTAAACTAGCCGTTTGCCCCAAATTCAGCGGCAGCAGCGACACTCCCTCCAACCGAGACTGCACCCAACCATCGCCCCAATACCACTCGTGAAATCCGTCAATTCCCTGACTCAATAACAGCCGCAGACAATTGTGCTCAGCAATATCAACGTGATGCTGAACTGCCACGGGGCCCAGCCAACTTGTAAAGGTCAAACCTTGAGCAAATTCTTCCGGCAAACCGCTAGACAACTGCTGCGGCCACATCCACTGCTGCAATTGACTCGGACGCAACAAGCTGTCTCTAATCGCTGTTTCGGAAGCTTCAAGCTCAATCCGCAGGTTGCTTTGTTGAAAATTACCGAGCATAAGAATTTTAGATATAAGTGCAAGTAACTTTAATGTAACTTATTGGACTGGTTCTAACCTCTTAGGGGCGGGCTAGAAGCCCACCCCACAAAAACCAAATGCACTCTTTGTGGAACAGGCCGGAAAGCCTGTTCATGTCCGGGCGGGCTAGAAGCCCACCCCACAAGCAGAAAATTCATTCTTTGTGGAACAGGCCGGAAAGCCTGTTCTTAGAAAATAGGGCAAAATCTTCGATCGCACACCAGGACACACCACTGCACATCAACGCACATCCGCGTTCATCTGCCGTTAAAGATTTAAGATCTTCGATCGCACCTACTGCCCGAAACCCGATTTTCGTATCGAACTGTTAAGCTCTGTTTCATTTCATTGAAATCTCCCCTGCTTCACGCCACCGCATCCAAAGTCCGTGATACCATCACACCTGAGTAATGCCTATAGAAAAAAACTGGAGAGAAAAGCTTTGACACTAAGGGTTGCAGTAGTAGGTTCAGGCCCTGCGGGTTCTTCCGCCGCCGAAACATTGGTAAAAGCAGGAATCGAAACATACCTATTCGAGCGTAAATTAGACAACGCCAAACCCTGCGGTGGGGCGATTCCCCTGTGCATGGTCAGCGAATTTGATTTGCCGCAAAGTATTATTGACCGCCAAGTCAGAAAAATGAAAATGATCTCCCCCTCCAACGTCGAGGTGGACATCAATATTGAAAACGCACACGAATACATCGGTATGTGCCGCCGCGAAGTGCTCGATGGCTTCATGCGCGATCGCGCCGCTTCGTTGGGTGCAAAACTGATTAACGGCACCGTTCACAAATTAGAAATTCCCGGCAACAATACAGACCCCTACACTCTCCACTATGCCGACCACTCCGACGGCAGCGCAATGGGAATTCAGAAAACTCTGAAAGTCGATTTGGTAATCGGGGCTGACGGCGCCAACTCCCGCGTAGCAAAGGCGATCGACGCTGGCGACTACAATTATGCGATCGCCTTCCAAGAGCGCATCCGCCTGCCAGAAGATAAAATGGCTTACTACGAAGACTTAGCCGAAATGTACGTCGGCGACGACGTATCTACCGACTTCTACGCTTGGGTGTTCCCCAAATACGACCACGTAGCCGTCGGTACCGGCACGATGAAAGTCAATCAAGCCAGCATCAAAAAGCTGCAAGCAGGCGTTCGCGCCCGCGCTGCCAAAAAACTGATGGGCGGTGAGATTATTAAAGTGGAAGCTCACCCCATCCCGGAACATCCGCGTCCCCGCCGGGTTGTCGGCCGAGTTGCTCTCGTAGGCGACGCCGCAGGTTACGTTACCAAGTCTTCCGGCGAAGGTATCTATTTTGCCGCCAAGTCTGGCCGGATGTGCGCCGAAACTATTGTGGAGATTTCCAATAAAGGCGCGCGCATTCCGACTGAAGAGGAAATTAAGATTTACCTGAAGCGGTGGGATAAAGCCTACGGCATTACTTACAAAGTTCTCGACATTTTGCAGCGCGTGTTCTACCGTTCCGACGCTACTCGCGAAGCTTTTGTGGAAATGTGTGCCGATCGCGATGTGCAAAAGCTCACATTCGATAGCTATTTGTATAAAACAGTAGTACCGGCCAATCCTTTCGTGCAGATGAAGATTACTGCGAAAACCATTGGTAGCTTGTTGCGCGGCAATGCTTTAGCGCCTTAATTCCCTGGGGATAAACGCACTTTGTATAAAAAAAGCGGGCAGTCACAAAACTGCTCGCTTTTTTTTTGATCTAAGATAACGAACCGCGAAGGCGCAAAGGGCGCGAAGGAAGAGGAATAAGAAGAAGAATTGTTAGTTCAAGTTCAACTGCACTAAGGTATCGGGGGCGAGGAAGTGAGAAATGTGATAAGCCCGCTCTTCTGTTTTCAGCAGGATTTTTTCGTAGAGGTAGCGCGTAGCTCGATCGCCCAAACTTTCTGCTTGTCCTGCTTGACGCCGCAGCAAACCGAGGATAGCTTGCTCCGCAATTAAATCGTGTTCTAGCATCTGGCGGCAGGAATATACGCCGTCGGCTTCCGGCTCAAAACAGCACAGCTCGGCTAACTTGCTAAAGCTAGCTGCCGGTATGCCGCCCAACCCGTTTAACCGTTCGCCCAACTCGTGGACGCTATCTTGAGCTTCTCCGTAGCTTTCTTCAAAGAATTTGTGCAAGGAGTAAAATTCTGCCCCTTCCACCACAAAATGATGTTTTTGATATTGCAGGTATAGAGCCTGGAAACTGGCCAGCAGCGCGTTCATCCCTTCACAAATCGGTGCTGTGACTGAATGTTCCAGTAGAACTGGGTTTTCGGCTATGTGTCCAAACGGTCTCAATGCACTCTGAGTCTCAGCCATGTGTGTTCTCCTCTCAATAGGCAGTTTTGTTGCCAATAGAGTCAGTCTAGCACCGTAAATTTACCAGTCAAGCAGCGTCTGCCTCGATAGTAGAAGATTTTATAGAGTAGGAAATTTTTTTTGTAAACCTATTGAGAATTATTAGCAGTTGGGTTATGCTTGAACAAGATCCTAGTTCTGAACGCTTCCTGAAAGTGGGGCGAACCTTCTGAAGGCAGAAGGCAGAGGGCAAAAGGCAGAATTTTTCAGGAAGGGCTTTCGATCATCTTTGATGTTCTGCTGAAATCTGGCTTTTAAGTTCTACCCGCTACCATTCAGGGTAAAAATTAATGCAAATTATTACTGTTGTTAAAAAATGAATCCAGCAGATCCAGAATTAGAAGTTTGTGACATTGTGCAAGTTAGTTGGCTAGATAGGTGGCAAGTTTACAAACGCTTGCAAGAACTAGAAATTCCCTGCTGGTGTGCGGTTGACCAACCTTTGCGGGCAAAAGTCAACACAGCTAAACAAGCGGCTCAGTTAATGAGCGTGTTGAGGCAAGTCAGTGCCCCTCGGGACGAACTGGTGGAATGGCTGGAGTGCTGCTGGCAAAAGGCTTCAAGGTAGAAGGAAGTTCGGCAAAGCTCAGTGTACAAGATGTAACGGATGTAACGGATTTAAAGGAGTCATAACAATGTATAAGTCTGGCAAGCAAGTTTCCGAATTCAGTTTAGAGGGAGAAATACTCGGTCTGATTATTGAAGATGGCTGCAAACTTAAATATTTGCGAATTAGCAATGCTCGGGGAGTAGAATATCTTGTTAAACTGTGCAAGGAATTGCGGTCATTTCTGTTACCTGTTTTGACGCCCGGTTTGAAAGTTGAAGTTGTAGGTGAGAAAGAAATCAACTTGAAAAACGGTAAAATAAAACTTAAAGCTCGCAGCCTCAAGCTGGCTCAAGGTCAAAACGATCGATCGCCAGAACTGCTCGACTCCACCAATCTGCCTGTTGCGGTATGGACATCCGACAATCGCGCGATCGGCAAAAGTGAATTCACCTCTGCCACAGCAGCTCAAACTGTAAAAGCTCCGGCAAAAACCCAAACCAAAATATTAGTATGTCAAAAATCAGACTGCCTGAAGCGGGGCGCTGGAGGAGTCTGTAAAGCTTTAGAAAATGCTTTGAATTCGCGCGGTTTAGAAGACAAAGTGACAGTACAGGGAACCGGATGTCTCAAACAGTGCAAAGCCGGCCCCAATATAGTTTTAATGCCGGACAAAACTCGCTACAGTCGCATTGCACCGGCAGAAGTTCCAGCAATCATTGACAAACATTTTGCAGTTGTTAAAGCTTAGGCGATCGCCCGGATGCCGAAACAGGAAGTTATACCATTTTAGATTAAAGAATTAAAGAATTGGGAATAACTTATTCTGCCTGGGTTTGGATCAGGGGTCTACAGTGGCATCATTGTTTGAAACTGCTATTAGAGATTGAGAAAAATCATTTTGATAGGACTCGCGGCGAAAAACTCACAGCCGGAGGTTGCTGGTGCGCGCATCTTACACGTTAATTTGAGTTCGGGTTGTATAGCGCAACAGCTAAAACGGTTAGGACGTTCTTAATTGCTCAAACCCTTGATTTTATTGGTTCTTCCTTCTTGCTTGTGGCGACTTCCATCGGACTTGTTCCGAACGCTATAGTTCGATCGCGCCACTCGATTCAGAGGTTCTTGTCCCAAAAAATCGGAAAAATGCCAAAAACTATCACTTAGGGGCTTCCTTCTGGAGAATCTCTAAGGATAGACTGTATCTGAGACCCTGTGAGTATTGGGATAAAAAGCCATGTCAGAAGCTGATCTTCGAGCCCATCAGCACCAACCGCACCCTGCTGTTCCATGCGATACCGAACCATTGCACTCAGATTTTGCTGCTGCTGGGGGTTTTGAGCCGATCGCCCCCGATGCGACAGACCCTCCCGCAACGGTTCCCCAACAGCCAGAAGAAGACTGGCAAACAGTAGATTTTCCCAACGCCATCAGTGTAGATGCAATTCCTACAATACCTGAAACAAAAAAGTCGCAATCTCCGACACAGCCGACTGAGGCGGGCTCGCCCCCGATTTCAGACAATCTAAAAAATATGCTTGGGAATGCCGAACAGGCCAAGGGCAAAGGATCGACCCCAGTCACCCTAATGCAAGCGCTGCACGAATGCAACCGCGACCTTTTACAGCGCATCGCCCAGCTAGAAACAGCTCTCGAAGAGTCCCAAAAAACATTGCAGAATCGCGAAACTTTGCTAGAACAGCGGACTGCAGAACTGGAAAATACTCAAGAACAATTGACGCGGCTGTTTGGCAAAGTGGAAGTTTCCCATCAAACCCTCCAAAGTCAAGAAATTTTAGTCGAAAATTTAAGAAGTCAGTTGGCAACGAGCCAAGTCAGGCTAGCGACTGTTGAGCGAGAATGTGCGTCTACTGTGCAGCGCTACAACGAACAGTTACACCAGTTAGTAGCCACAGAAAATATTTGCCGGGAATTGCGAGCCCGCTTGCACCGCCAGCAGCGCCACACTCTGCAATTCAAAGCTGCCTTGGAAAGAAGTTTGGACAGGCCGCAGGTAAAGTCATCGAGGAGCGAGTCGCCTGACAATGCAGAGGATACCGCCAGCGCGCAATTAGAATCCTTGCTCGCTGCGGTCAAAAGCTCTCAAGTTCCGCTGCCGCCAGCCTTTAACGCTTCCCCTGTCCAACCTTGGTCCGAAACCGAAGAGCATCCAGAGGTAGCGGTTGTTGTCGATGCGATCGAGCCTGAATCCCCAGCCAATCTGGAACTCAACAAATTAGCCGAAGTATCCGGCATTCAATTGCACAAGAGCGAAACCTCCCAGCCTGATGAGCCGGCAACTGACTTGGCAGAACCGGTTGCCGAACCTGAACTGCCGGTGGCTGAGTCTGAACCCGAAACTGCTACCAAAGTGGACGCCCAAGAATTGGCCAGGGCTTTTCAAATTTTGAACTCTGTTGAAACCTTTGGCATTCAAGAAGTGCGATCGAGTGTGGCAAAACCTACAGCAGTCGCCCAACCAGACTGGCTGAGCTTGATTGCCAGTCCGCTGCGGGCTTCTAAAAAACGCCGATCGCTAGCTGAAATTGAATTGCCGAGTTTTCGATAGCGAATTGAAGTTGCTAGTTTTGAGTCACAACTCAAAACTCAAAACTCTTTTCTCGCCTTTCCCAGGCCGTAGGTGAGAGCATAGCTGGTAGCCAACAGCCACAGCCAAACAGCCGGATACCGGGGCTCCAACCAAGGTTGTACCCTGCGAGCGAAGCTGGGAAGCCATCCGAACAGCAAACTGGCCACAGCCAGCAGAGTAAAATTCACGTAACTTCCCAGCCAGCGCCAAATATCCCTCAAGGTGACAAAATCTAAAATCCACAAGAGGAGAGAAGGGTTTTTTCCGGCTGCTTCGAGCGCCAGTCGATTGAAAGTTAGCCAGTCGATTCTGTCTTTAATAAAAGTTTCGGCTACGGTGAGTTTTTGTCCTGCCAAAATACCGAAAAAGGTATTGAGAATTGAATTAATTCTTTGAGGCGGCAAACTGCTGCCGGTAGGAACCATCATACCTTTAGAAAACAGCCAAGTTACGGAAACATTGCTTTGGTAGGCGCGAATTTGGTTTAAGTGATTTGCAGTCAACAAATTGTGCTTTAATGCTGTATCCAAAAGGTCTGTTAAGCGGAAAAGATTGCGGATAAGAGAGCCGAAGCCGGTGAAAACGAGGGGAGATTGCAAGGATGCTGCGTCGCCGATCGAGACTAGGCGATCGATCGCCACGGAGCGATCGCTGCTGTTGCTGCTAAAATGCCCCGGAATATAACCAAAGGTCGGTTTTTTCCACACCAATTTATCGACATCGCAGCGGCGGTATTCCGGCAAAATTGCGAAAAAATCCTCGTACATTTCCAGCAAAGAACCGGGATTCTCTGGATGTACTTGGTGGTAGTGAAATAGATAAACTGTCAATTCTGTGCCGGCGCCGGGAAACAACTCCCAGATGAGCTGGCGCCCCCGGGAAATGTCCCCGTGAGTGTAGAGTACATCCCCGTACTCGGAATCCCACACTCCCGGCTCAAATCCTGCGTCGATGACTGCTCCCACTGTCGGACAAACGCTGTCAAAAGTCCGCCCTTCGTTCAATTGCCAAGCGATGGGAGAAGCCGAACCCATTGCATCCACCAGCAGCCGTCCTAATGCTGTGCGATCGGCTTTTGTCGGCAAGTGGCGGCCTTGAACTACTACTTTTTCTGCTTCTACATCGGCTCTGAGAAACTCAGTTTCGTCCCAGATTTCCCCACCAGCTTCTGTTAGCTTAACTCCCGCTAAATTCAGCAATTTTTCGCCGTCCAAAGCTACATTGAGTACCTTCGGTGTGTGCAGAACTGGCGCTTGAGCAACGGGCGGATTGTTAGCATCAAAAAACTTGTTGTAGCCATCTTTGTATTCTCTGGCAATCAAAGTTTCGATTTCTGCAGCACTAAATAAACCCAAATCAATTAAGCTTTGAATTTCATCCCGCGAAATATTCCACTCGCGATTCATTCGCCCGAAAGGCATTCGTTCAACTAGCAGCACCCGGTAGCCCAATTTCGCCATGACTGCGGCGTGAATCACTCCCAAGGCCCCGCCAATATAAATTAAGTCATAAAAAGTATCGCCAGAATCAGACACCAAAATCGTGTCTTCTGCCTTCTTCCCTGTTCCCTCTTCCTTCTTCCCTCTTCCTTCTTCCTTCTTCCCTGTTCCCTCTTCCTTCAAAAACACTACTTGTTTTGGCTTTTGAGGATTGCGAGTGCCTTCGCGCCAACGTTGTTCCCACCAGTAGACGCGCTTGAGGTCGTATTCGCCTTGAGGCATTTTTTGGAAGTATTTGACGGTGAGGGGGTAATAGGGGGCAAGAGCGTCAAAAATTGAGTGTTTGGAGAGGTCTATGACAGGGGGTTCCGGGTAGCGATCGGGAAACTTGTTTTTCACAGCAAGATTCAGAGCTTCCAGGAACTTTTTTTCTCCCGCAGGCGCCTCTTCTAGACGAAAGACTTTTAAATAAGTGGTGCGTTGCAGTGACCAGACAAAGGTGGAAAGTTCTGTCGATCGCCAATTTTGGTTTCCTGAATTGGTGTCAGCCAAGGCGGGTTTTGGATTGGCCTTTTGAGTTCCAGACTTGAGAACCTCGGCTGTTGTGGCTGGTGAAAGCAGGCGAAAGCCGTCAGCAGTAATAATTTTTTCTCCGATTCCGGGATCGAATTCGTGCTGCAACCAAGTGCAGACGGCTGCTGTATCCGGTGTGGGGACTTCTAGATAAAGAATTTCTTGCATGATTAGGCTCTCAATTCTGAATAAATTAATAAAGATGGGGGAGTTGACAAGGGAGCAAAGTAGGCTATACTCCCGAATACTTATTGAGTTTTAAATAAGTTTACAATGTTCTCAGATTTTTAGGTTTTCGATCGCTCTTGCTCTCGGTTGGCCCGCAACGGCTGAATATCTACTCCCTTTGGTATGCACTCCTATGAATTATCCCATTCCTACGAATCCTCAAGAAATGATTGCTTTGCGACAGCAGCCACTGAATGAAGAATTGGTGGCGTCGGCGATCGCGGGTGTGATCCAAATAGCTCGATCGCGATCTCAGTCTTTGGATGAATTAAAGGCTGAGGTACTCGCGGACGACAATCTGCTCGATTTTGCTCAGAGGCTATGGCTGAGCGACATTGTGGCTCAAGCTTGGAACAATTTGCCCTAAATTTTCCACATCCAAACCACCCTCCCGAACCCTCGCGTTCGACGCGGAAGGAGGAGTGATCGAGCCGGCGACAACAAGCTGATGAAAGCTAGATTGTCCCGGATAATTTGTGATATTGTAAAAATTCTGGTTAAGTCATTGTTAAATTTATCTCTATTGAGGAAAATTCATAAATTGGCTCCCAGTTTCATAGGTTAGCTGCATCGATCAAATATTTTAAGATGCCAATAATTTTACTAATATTATCAATAAAATAATCATTTAAATCAACTTCCATAAGTTGATTACTAAGCCGTAAAAATTTCCAATTAGTTCCTGTTGTGACCACTCCATATATTTCGGAAATATTATTCTTTCTTCTTTCATTAAAGATTTGAGCTGCAATCATTTCTGCCATACATTGTGGAAGCCCAGCTTGGATATTATCATTTTTAGCTTCTACTAAGGCGACAACGGGGGCTTTGATTAGGAGTTGTTCGGGAGAACGACTAATCATAAAATCACAGAAACCCGTTAATCCTTTTTCTAAATCTACATTAAACTCTTTTCCTGAAAAAAAGCTAATTTGATACTTAAACTGCTTTCTAAGTTCTACTAAAATAGGTGTGACAATTAATTCTGAGCGAGCTTTTTCGGTATTAATTGCTAAAGCTAAAGAAATGTTTTCTTGCAGAGTTTGGCTGAGAAGCTCGCTATACTCGGCGTCTGGTAAATCGGCAAAAATACCAACTTTGTCAGCAATGGTTATGCCAAAGTTGGTTTCTATCATTTCTAGGTTTGTGAATTGGCTGTATGACATTTTTATTATGAGGCAAGGAAAATGTGGGGAGCATCTCAATGAAAGCAGCCAAGCTAGAAATAGGAGTTAGGAGCCAGGAGCCAGGAGGAAAGAGTCAGAAGTAAGGAGCCAGAAGAAGTGTTTTTACAAATATGAGATGCTCCCAAAATTTGACCATCAAAAATGAAAAAATATTTTTGTTATTTTAACATATTTGATGCTCGTTTTCAAAGGAATTTGGTATGAGTAACTTGGCGACTAACGCAACTCAACTTCTCGCTTGACTTCTGTCAAAACTCGATCGCCCCGCGTCAACCGATATTCGGCCCGCCAAACTCCGGGAGTCAGAGGAGAATTTGTACTGTTTCTTTTGCCGACATAACCCAACCAAGTGCGGCTGGGGGCTTTAATTTCATTGGTCTGGTCAGCAATGGTTGTGCCGTTGGGTGCAAATAATTTGTATTGTTCGCGATCGCCCTTGAGCACTCCGTAACTTTGCACCCAAAACAACAAAGCTGGACTGTTTGCAGGGAGTTGAGTCTCGGAAAATTGTCCTTCCCAGAGGGCGTTAATATCGGGCGGCTTATTGGCAAAACCGGCCCGAATTAAACCTGTGGAAATATAGTCTAGAGGCTTGTCCCAAATTGGATTGCGGGCGATGTTGCAGCCTACCTTCGCGTCGGGCCCGACAAACGGATCTACGGGTTTGCCTTGATAGCGAAAAGTTACGTGTACGTGGGGGAAAGATGCCATCCCAGAGTTTCCCACCATGCCCAAAACAGTGCCTTTTTGTACCTGCGTACCCGGTTTGACCGCAACGCTGCCTTTGCGGAGGTGGCAGTATTGGGCTTCCCAACCACCGCCGTGGTCGATTACCATGCCGTTGCCGCATTCTGTACCTGCGATGTTGGCTTTCTCTGTCTCGTTTTGTAAACGCCGATCGACCACACCATCTCGCGATCGCAAAACTTTGCCTGCAGCGGAGGCAATAACTGGAACTCCTTTTGCCATTGCTTTGGCGTCGGGAATGGCAAAATCTGTGCCGTCGTGGCCGTCGTAGGTTTGGCGCCCGCAGCCAAAATCGACGGCTGTGGGGCCGGGTTCTCGATCGAAATACAGCAATACAAAACAGTCTTTTCCTAGGGTACAGTCGATCGGCTGGCCGAATTGCGGGTTGTTCGGCTTTTGGGCGACTGCGGTCGAGACGAGACGCTGGGCGATCGTGTGGGCTTCGGCGATCGGCGCACTTACTCCGCTGTTAGTAGCACAGCTATAAAGACTTGTCAACCCCAAGGTCAACAAAATTGCAGAAATGTATTTTGTGGAGAGTATAGTCATTCGCCGATGGGATGTAAAAGCTGAGGTGGGTAGTGAAAAATCAATTAATGGTTCAGAATATAGTTGCTCAAGAATCTAGACGATTGGTAAGGCGTTTTCGTTTCCCATACTTGTGGTATTATTTTGAGTTGGAAATTTTAAAATTTTAATTACTTAGAAAATGCGTTCTAAAATTCGATCGCTCATTTCGATAATTCGGCTGGCCGGGCTTGCTGTTGCTGCTTTGGGGATGTGGGGATTTTCCACCCTTGCCGAAGACGTGTTGGGAAAACAAAGTTACGCTTTCGATACCTCTATTTTACTATATCTCAGGAGCCTTCACACTCCGCTGCGCGATCGAGTAATGCTGGGCTTTACCTTTGTGGGCGAGCCGAAGTTGCTGCTAGCGATTTGTCTGAGCTTGGGTATTGTTTTGCTAGCGCGCAATCACCGATCGGAAGCCGCAACTATTGCGATCACCGGTGGGGGGGCGCTCGGTTTAAATTTACTATTAAAAAAACTTTTTGCTCGCGATCGACCTCAACTTTGGGAGCGCGTTGTTGACGTTCGCTTTTACAGTTTTCCTAGCGGCCACGCGATGATTTCCATGGTTATTTACGGTTTGCTAGGATATTTCTTGGGTGCGCGCTTTCCCAAGCAACGCTGGTGGATTTACAGCTTGACAGTTGTATTAATTGCTGCTATTGGTTTGAGTCGGCTTTATCTAGGAGTTCACTGGCCTACCGATGTTATTGCTGGTTATACGGCTGGTGTGGTGTGGCTGATTACCTGTATTCTCAGTTTGGAAATATGGAAGGAATTTCGTTCTTTTACTACGGCTTCTAAAGAGGAGTTTTTGTCCCCTGAAACTTCTCAAGACTAAGTTTTAAATTTCTACTCAAGACTGACTATTTGCTTTTGGGTAAAAGACATGGCAATTCCTTTTTCGTAGTAAGCAGCCTCGTTAATGAAAATTGGATAAACGGTCGATTTACCTTCATACAATACCGACTCACCATCAAAGGTCAAAAACATCGGATCGCCGGGATTTAGGGCTTCATAATCTCTGGATTGCAGATGAGGATGAATCATTGCCTGAATTTCTCTGTTCTCGTTTCTGGGATAGTCGATCGCCCCAATGGTGTGATAAATAGTCAGGGGATTATTTGCAGCAGGCATTGTGCCTTGATTGTAGGCTTCTACGCAGTCTAAAATTCGGCACACAACTTGCTCAGTTTGCTGAAATAAAGACGCATCCAAGACGCCTTGCGGCACTGCACCAACTTCCAGCGTACCGCCTAATTCGGACAGCGATCGCAGCAAAAGACTATCATGATTCTTGGTTGTAGAAGCGAGTACCTTGAGGTGGGGATAGACAGAGGTTAAATAAGCTGCTAGTTGCAGGTTAAATGGATGATGGCTGGCGAGAATAAATGTTAGCCCCATGTTTGACGTGGTGCTGTGCAAATCGATAATTAAGTTTGGCAGATGAGTGTTTTTTGAACTAAAAAGGCGGTAGATTTCTTTCGCCCGCTGCGCTTCATAGCTGGAGAGATGGGGATTTTCTAAATCTTGCTTTCTAAAGCAGCGGTTGAGGTCGATATCGATGTAGCGTGTCCCGATTTCGCAAGCTTTGGGATTTGCTAGCAGGGCGATTGTTTCAAAAGTCGATCGCCGAATTAACTCTGGCGCGCGATCGAATTTTTTCACCAGGTAAATTCCTGTGAGTTCGTTTCCGTGGGTTCCTCCCACTATGGCAACACGTTTAATTTGGTTCATAGACAAATAACTTCCTATCCCCAGTTTATCACCCTTTGTCATCTGTTGAGAAAAAACATCAGATTGAGGTTTATTATTTGTTTATATTTAGATTAGCTAAAGTTTAAGTAAGTAGGTATCACACGCAGACCTTGGAAACCCAGTTTATCTGGTTCTGTCACAATAAAATGAAGACTACCGAAAGACAAAGGATATGACGCGAGAGGAGTCGTTGCAGTTAATCGACAAAGCCGCAGATGAAGGCCAGACAGAATTGGATTTGGCCGGGTTGGAGGAATTGCCGCCACAGATTGGCAAGTGCCCTCCGCTTGAGAGGTTGGTGTTGGGGAATTTTGCTATGATAGTTTGAGCGATCGCACTATTATATATTCTGTAAATTACCAGCTATGAACATTCAGTTGGTTGACTCCTTAATTCAAGTGATTGAGTCGCTGACACCTGAAGAGAGTTTGCTGTTTCAAGAAAAACTCTCGGCTAGGGCGATTCAGAGTACGCCTGGAGTCTGTGGAGGAAATGCCCGGATTCGCAACACGCGCATTCCTGTTTGGACACTGGTTTCGCTTCACCAACAGGGGGCTGATGAGGCTGAGTTACTTCGGAATTATCCAGGTTTGTCGGATCGCGATTTAGAGAATGCTTGGCGTTATTACGATCGCCACCGGGAAGAAATCGATCGCATTATTGTTTCTCATCAAACCGATGATTGAAAGGGTGAGGCTGTATTAAGAGTGAAAATTTCCCGATCGCAATGGTCCAGCATTTGCGTAGCCTTGACTGTGATGTTTTAACTTCCTATGATGCTGGTCAAGCGAATCAAGGGATTCCTGATGACGAGGTTCTCCGATTTGCTACTGAACAAAATCGGGCGGTAATTAGCTTCAATCGCGATGATTTTGTGGCGCTACACCGTGGCGGTGAACATCATGCAGGAATTATTGTGTGTAAAGACGATCGAGATTACTTGGGACAAGTTACTATTCTTCATGCCTATCTTCAGGATGTTGATTCGCTGTTCGATCGCCTGATTCCCATCAAAAAGCAGAATCAGCCTGGGTTGAGTCATCCGGTTTTTGTGGTTCAAGAGTACGGGCGATAATTCCCCCCCACCAACCGAAAATTCCAGTCACAATAAAAAGAATCCTACCGAGAGACAAAGGGCATGACGCGAGAGGAAGCAGTGCGGCGAATTGACCAAGCAGCCGAGGAAAAATTGACGGAACTCGATTTGTCGGGGCTGGACTTGGAGGAATTGCCGCCGGAGATTGGCAAGTGCACACAGCTTGAGATGCTGGTGTTGGGGAAGTTGGAGGAAGGATGGAAACGGGTTGGGAATAAGTTAACTGAGTTTCCTGATGCTGTTCTTCAATTAACCAACTTAAAAATACTTTCGATTGCTAATAATCAGATTACCTCCATCCCAGAGGAGATCGGGCAACTGTCGAATCTGACACAGCTAGACCTCAGATACAATCAGATTACATCCATCCCAGATGCGATCGGCAAACTGTCGAATCTGACACGGCTTGACCTCAGTAGCAATCAGATTACCAAAATCCCAGATGCGATCGGCAAACTGTCTCATCTGACAAACCTTTACCTCTGGAAGAATCAGATTACCCAAATCCCAGATGCGATCGCCCAACTGTCGAATCTGACAGTGCTTTTTTTCAGTGGCAATCAGATTACAGAAATTCCCGAAGCGATCGGGCAACTGTCGAATCTGACATCGCTTGACCTCATTTACAATCAAATTGCCCAAATCCCAGATGCGATCGCCCAACTGTCGAATCTGACAGAACTTTCCCTCAGAAACAATCAGATTGAAAAGATTCCGGAATGCTTGGAAACACTGCCCAAACTTGAAAAACTCGACCTCCGCCACAATCCCCTGCCCATTTCTCCAGAAGTTCTAGGATCCGGCCAACAGTATAAAGACTGCGGTACTCCCGCCGCCATCTTCAACTACCTGCGCCAACTCCGCAGTGGCGAAGTCCGCCCCCTCAACGAAGCCAAAGTCCTCCTCGTCGGGCAAGGCAGCGTCGGCAAAACCTCCCTGATCAACCGCCTCACCGACAACAAATACAATCCCAACCAGCCCCAAACCGACGGACTCAACATCACCGACTGGCAAATTACAGTCAACACCAAACCCGTAAAACTCAACGTCTGGGACTTCGGCGGACAAGAAATCTACCACGCCACCCACCAATTTTTCCTTACCAAACGCAGCCTCTACCTCCTCGTGTGCAACTGTCGCACCAGCGAAGACGAAAACCGCCTCGAATACTGGCTGAAACTGATCGAAAGCTTCGGCGACGCCTCCCCCGTCATCCTCGTCGGCAACAAGTGCGACGAACAACCCCTGGATCTCAACCGCAAAGCATTGCGCGACAAATATCCCAACATCAAAGCGATTATCGAAACCTCTTGCCAAAGCGGCATCGGAATCGAGGAACTCCGCAGCGCCATCCACACGGAAATCTCCCAACTCAGAGAAGTCTACGATCTTTTGCCGCTAAGCTGGTTCCAAGTGAAGCAGCGCCTGGAAAACCTCGACAAAGACATCATCAGCATCAGCGAATACGCCACCATCTGCGCCACAGAAAACATCCTGGCAGAAACCGACCAAACCCAACTGATCGGACTCCTGCACAACCTGGGCATTGTCCTCAACTTCCGCGAACACCCCATCCTGCAATCCACCAACATCCTCAATCCCCACTGGGTGACAGAAGGCATCTATGCCCTCCTCAGCGACGACGCACTCAAAGTCAAAACCAAAGGCATTCTCACCTACACCGACCTCAGCCTTATCCTGGATTCAACTAAATATCCCAGCCACCGCTACCACTGCCTCACCGGGTTAATGGGCGAATTTGAACTCTGCTTCCCCGTCAGCCATTGTCCCGGGCCGACTTTCCTCATCCCCGGCATTTTGCCGAAAGAACAACCGGAAAATACCGAACTCCAAGGCGAAACGTTGGAATTTCAATATCACTACCGCATCCTCCCCGACAGCATCCTCTCGCGCTTCATCGTCCTCATGCACGAGAAAATCCACAACTGCACCCACTGGCGCACGGGGGTTATGCTGGAGTACACCGAAGGCGCTGAGGTGTACAACATCGCCCGGATCAAATCTGACCCGGAAGATAAGAAAATCTTTATTGCCGTTAGCGGGCGGGAATCGACGCGGCGTTCTTTCCTCAGCATGATTCGCGATACGTTTACCAAAATCCACAATTCTTTTGCCAATCTGGAAATCAGTCAATGGGTGCCGGTTCCCGGTTATCCGGATGCTGATCCGCTGGATTATGATGAATTGCTAGGGCTGGAGGATATGGGCGAAAATACTGTGCGTGTCGGCAAACTTAAACTCAAACTCGATTTGCGGCAGTTGCTGGATGGCTATGAGTCGATCGAACTTCGGCGCAGAAACCAAATGGGCGATCGAGAAATGGAAAAATACGGAAGAGAATATGACGACCTTGTAGATATCGCTAAACTAGCTGTTAGTAGACCAATTATTAATAAAGCCTCAGCAAAAATGACTCAAAATTCTTCTGAAACCAACAACTTTCAAGGTGCTTTTCAAGGTGCTAACTTCTCCGGCAATATCGGCGGTTCGTCGAACAGTGCCGAAGTTGCTGGCAATCAATCCCTGCAAAACAATAACGCCAATACCGCCGAACTTCTGAAACTGATTTCCTCGATGCGTGAAACCGCCGATCAGTTTCCCGAAGACATCCGCGAGGGGATAATTATCGATATTGAAGATGTGGAAACCGAAATCAAGAAACCGGAGAACCAATGGAATAAAACTCGATTAAAGAAAAGCTTAACAGCTCTTGTAGCGGCGGGTACTGCGATCGGAGTTGGCATCGCAGGCATGACTGATTTTGCTAATACGGCGATCGATGTCGGTCAAAAGCTGGGTATCGAACTCAAGCTACCGTCACGACACTAAATCATTTAAAATTAAGGTGATTCGGGCGATTATCGCCCCAATCATTCCCAAAACCTCGGTGTTGCCATGCGTAAAGTTGTACTATTCATTGCATCTAGTCTGGACGGTTATATCGCCCGATCGAATGGCGATATTGACTGGCTGTTTACAGACCAAAATTACGGTTATACTAAATTTTTAGATAGCATCGATACGGTTCTCATGGGTCGGAAGACTTACGAACAAGTTCTAACTTTTGGCGAGTATCCGTACCAGGAAAAAAAGAGTTATGTTTTTACGAAAAATCTAGATTTTCAAGCCACTTCTGATGTCGAAATGGTAACAGATTTAGAGAGTTTTGTCAATGATTTGCGCTTGATTGACGGTAAGAATATTTGGTTGGTGGGAGGTGCTCTGCTGATTCGCGATTTCCTGAATCAAAACTTTGTCAACGAAGTGATTCTCTCGGTTCATCCGCTTATTTTAGGCGAGGGAATTCCTTTATTTGTTAATCCCATAAATACTACAGCTTTGCAGTTAACTGGATGTCAGACATATAGTTCTGGTATGGTTCAGCTATCTTATGATGTCGCGACTTGAGGGCGCACCCAATTGCTAAGTCGCTTGCAAAAATAGAGCCAGTTGGTTATCAAAAAAGGTAAGATAGGACTTAGTAAGTTGGTCATGGAAAAATTAAGCAAATATCGGCAAATTGTGCAGCAAATGTTACTGGAGTACGGCAAGCGCAAACCTGCTCACGGAGACATTGAAGTCGAGACAATTCTTGATACAGAACGAGATCATTACCAAATCTTTTATGTGGGCTGGGACAAGCAGACTAGGGTGCATCACTGTAGCATTCACATAGATATCAAGGGCGGAAAAATTTGGCTTCAATGGAATGCCACTGAAGATGATATTGCTGAAGATTTAGTAATAGCCGGAGTTCCAAAAGAGGATATTGTTTGGGGATTTCAGCCGCCGTTTATGCGGAAGTATACGGGTTATGCAGTGGAATAGATAGCGAATGATAAAATGTGTTTGCTACTTTTTGTTATTAATATCTTTTTTCTGGGCGCTTCCTGCTGAGGCCTCTGTATGCCGCAACGATCGAGGCCGCGAGATTTGCATTGTCGATATCAAACGCAGTGCAAAAAATTATTGGGAATACAGGGTAATTCTGAGTGTTGATGGAGTGAAACAGCCTCTGGAAGTCTACAATTGCCGCGATCGCACTACAGTTAAGAAAGATGGAACAGTTTTGACCTTTGGACAAAACAACCCTGGTGAAATCGTCTGCGGTTTTTTTAATCAGAAATAAGTAAATGAAGTTATTGTAAGGTGCGCTTCGGGCTGAATGTGCCTACCACAAACTCAAGAATTTTTCCCGAAGCGCAGCCTACGTTAGAATTTGTGGTCTACTGCTGAAACGCAGCGTTCGCAAATTAGCGGATGTTCGATCGACTCGCTGACGTGAGTCGAGTAATTCCAGCAGCGATCGCACTTTTCCCCGTCTGCTTTCACTACACCAATCGCCAACTCAGGAGACTGATAACTGTACGGCAATTCTTGCATGATTGCATTCGATTCTACCAGTTCCACTTGCGAAGTAATGAACAAATACCGCAGTTCGTCTACACCCTTGCCTGTCATTGTAGAATCGTGCGTTACAGCTATGGAAGCAGGAATTTCAGGTTTGGGCTCTATCGCAACTAATTCTGCTTCCGGGATTTGGGGTGTTTCTACAAGCGCCGTTTCTACTGGGGCTGTTTGTACGATCGCCGCCTGTGTTTCTTCTACAAGCACAAGCGCTGTCTCTAGGGGCGGTGCGAGTACGATCGCCTGTGTTTCTACAAGCACAAGCCCGCTTGTCCGCCCCACCACATCTGCTGTCATAAAATCAATCTTTTGAGCCAGTTGTTGACGGTTGGCGGCAAACAGCAAGTGACGGAAAGCAAACCAGATTGTAAATAAGATGCCGATGACTTCCAACAAGCCTCCCAACATCGGAATCTGATTAATCGTATCCAAAATCGCCAGCGTTACTCTGCCCGTTATCAACACAGAGGCTAACAGCCCAAGTGTTACCAGCGCTTTTTGGTATTCTGTGAAAAACTTGCCCGCGTATTCAGGCAAATTAGCCACCAACTCGGCGGCTCGATCTAAGATTGGCCCAGAATCTGAAGCCGGCAGTTCCGGGACCGAATACTCTACTATCTGAGAAGGCCGATCGCCCTTTTCTGCGATCTTTTTCCCCTCAACATAAATTGTGTTTTCTGTCAAGACTTTGGCAACTTTTGCCGCTTGTTCTTCCTGTCGATCTTGTGCTGCTTTTGCTTTCTCCTCTGCTGCTAACTCGATGACTGAATTTTGCGATCGCACATAATCCACCAATTCTTCGCTGCTGGGATTCAAAGCTTGCAATTGCTGTCTTTTTTCCACATCGGGAACGTACAGCAAAACCTTAGCTTCCAAAGAAGAACCGATCGCCTTTTCCATCCGGGCTTTTTCCAAAACCTTGTTAACTTCGCCGCGCACTTGTCGCAAATACTGCCAGCGAGTAGCCAATTCTGGATTGTGCCATGAAGCATCAATTTGCACCCAGCCGGCTTCAAACACCGACTTGTACGGAGTCGGATAGGGAAGGTACTGCCAAATATCCTCAGCCATGTGACACAAAACAGGTGCGATCGCCCTTGCTAAATTCTCCACAGCAATTGCAATCACCGTCTGACAACTGCG
Source organism: Microcoleus sp. MON2_D5 (assembly GCF_036701905.1). Lineage (NCBI taxonomy): Bacteria > Bacillati > Cyanobacteriota > Cyanophyceae > Oscillatoriales > Microcoleaceae > Microcoleus > Microcoleus sp. MON2_D5. The sequence goes on along the minus strand of NZ_JAUBRM010000006.1, from coordinate 110,850 downwards.
GCGGCGAAGGGTATCTGTCGCGCTGATGTAAAGTCTGTCTTTGGCAATATCCAAGTAAAAATTCGACAAATCCACCGTGCAGAAATTCTGCACAGTTTGAAAAAATCGGGAAAATTGGAAGCTTTCAAAAGCATCTTGAACTTCCGCAAAAACCTCGCCCATTCTGTGCAGCATATAGCGATCGAGTTCCGGCAATTCCTCGTAAGCAACGCCATCTTTTGCCGGGTCGAAGTCGTGCAAATTGCCCAGCAAAAACTTAGCTGTATTGCGAATTTTGCGGTAAACATCCGACTGCTGTTTGAGAATGTTTTTGCCCAAAGGCACGTCTGCCGAGTAGTCTACCGAAGACACCCACAACCGCAAAACATCGGCTCCATATTCCTTAATTACGGCTGCTGGATCGACGACATTGCCTTCAGATTTGCTCATCTTCCGGCCTTTTTCATCTAGCACAAAACCGTGAGTCAAAACTGTTTTGTAAGGAGCAACGCCGTTTGTTGCTACACTGGTAAGCAAACTCGATTGAAACCAGCCGCGATGCTGGTCTGAACCTTCCAAATAGATATCAGCAGGATAGTTTAATTCCGATCGACCTTGGGCAACTGCGGCCCAGGAAGAACCCGAGTCAAACCACACATCCATCGTGTCGGTTCCCTTGCGGTAAGTGCGGCCGTTATTGCGGTAAGATTCCGGCAGCAATTCATCGATCGACAATTCCCACCAAGCATCCGAACCTTTCTCGGCAAAAAGGGCTTGCACGTGGGCGATCGTTTCTTCATTTAACAGCGGTTCGTTGGTTTCTTCGTCGTAGAATACGGGAATGGGAACGCCCCAAGTCCGCTGACGAGAAATACACCAATCCGATCGATCGCCCACCATTGCAGTAATCCGATTTTCCCCTTGGGCGGGAATCCAATTCACCTCGGCGATCGCTTTTAAGGCTTCATCTCGGAACCCTTCAACGGAAGCAAACCACTGTTCCGTCGCCCGAAAAATAGTCGGCTTTTTCGTGCGCCAATCGTAAGGATAAGAGTGAGCGTAACTTTCTTCTTTAATCAAACAATTTGCTTCGGCAAGGGCATCAATGACTGCGGCATTGCCGTTTCCGAGGACATTTAAACCTACAAACTGTCCTGCTTCTGCGGTGAAATTTCCGTTCTCGTCTACGGGCGTTAAAACTGGCAAACCGCAGCGTTTTCCGACGATAAAGTCTTCTTGTCCGTGGCCGGGTGCGGTGTGCACTAATCCGGTTCCTGAATCGGCGGTAATGTAGTCACCGCCGGCAACAATTGGACTTTCACGATCGAACAGCGGGTGTTTGTAACTGCAACCTTCTAATTCTTTGCCTTTGAAGGTGGCGAGTATTTTTAATTGAGTGTTAAAAGTTGCCGACAGCCGATCGACCGCATCGACAGCTACTAACATAAATTGTTGTGCGATGTGGGAATTTGCCGGCGGTTCCACCACCGCATAAGTCAGTTCGGGATTAACTGCGATCGCCAAGTTGGCCGGAATCGTCCAGGGGGTAGTCGTCCAAATCGCCGCCCAGAGGCTCGGCATATAGCGTTTGAGCTTCTGTTGCAAGGATTTTGACAATTTTTTCACATGGAAGCCGACGTAGATGCTGCGCGACGTGTGGCCTTCGGGATATTCCAATTCCGCTTCGGCGAGGGCTGTTTTCGAGCTCGGGCTCCAGTGAACAGGTTTGAAGCCGCGGTAGATGTAGCCTTTGAGCACCATTTGACCGAAAACGCCGATTTGAGCGGCTTCGTATTCGGGTTTCATGGTTAAATACGGGTGTTTCCAGTCGCCCCAAACGCCGTAGCGTTGGAAGGATTCGCGCTGCTGTTCCATTGTTTGCTGCGCGAAGGTGGCGGCTTTCTGGCGGAGTTCGATCGGGGTAAGATTTAGCCGCTCCTCCGATTTCATGTTTTGCAATACTTTAAGTTCGATCGGCAATCCGTGACAATCCCAACCGGGCACGTAGCGGACTTTTTTGCCGCGCAGCATTTGGTAGCGGTTGATAAAGTCTTTAAGGATTTTGTTGAGGGCGTGGCCGATGTGGAGTTGTCCGTTGGCGTAGGGGGGCCCGTCGTGCAGGATGAACAAGTCGCCTGGGTTATTTTCCGAGAGGCGATCGTAGATTTCTTGATCAGCCCAAAATTGTTGCAATTCTGGTTCCCGTTTGGTGGCGTTGGCGCGCATATCAAACTTGGTTTTGGGCAGATTTACCGTGTCTTTGTAAGATTTAGCTTCCATTTTTGAGAAACGTTTTATGTAGTTAGTTGTTAGTAGTTAGCGGTTATTTGAAAGATGATATCAAGTCCGGTTAAATAATCATAATTAAGTTTGTAGTGACAACTTTAGTCATCTCTCGTCATTGAAGAGCTGACAACCAGATATTTTAGTATAAGCGATCGACCGCACATTTGATCGGAGCAAATCCGTAGGGCGATCTCTCTTCTCCCTCCTCCGCGCCCTCTGCGCCCTCTGCGGTTAAATCATTCATAAACCGAGGTGGCGCTACTGAGTCAGCCAACTGAACATTTCACCGACGGTGAGATTAAAGGATTCGGCAAAGGTTGGAAGGGGGATGCGATCGCCCGGTTCTTCAAAAACTGCTATGGTGCGATCGGCAAAATAGACAAATACCACTTCTTCTTCCGGGTCAATCAGCCAGCCCATCTGAGTCCCGTGGGCGAGACTGTGGAGAATGTTGCGGACGACTTTAGTTTGACTTTGGTCGGGGGAAAGAATTTCGATTGTCCAGTCGGGGGCGATGGCGAAAGTGTTGGCTACTTCCCCGTTTTCGTCGCGGGGAATGCGTTCCCAGGTAAAGACTGCAAGATCGGGTACTGTCGATCGACCGCCAAAGGTACAGCGCAATTCTGGATAAGCGCGGGCGATGCGTTGGGGTTTGAGTACCCGGTTGATGTCAGCACCCAAATCGCTTTGAATTGTGCTGTGTTTTCCTTGGGGTATAGGTTTCTGGATAATTTGACCGTCGATGAATTCGCTAGCGGGTTTGGTCTCCGACAGTTGGAGAAATTCATCGAGACTCAAAGGTTTAGAAGCGGTTTGAACCATTATTTTTATTTGATTTAAGTTTAATTTGTATTAGTTAAGCGATCGCGAATTTAATTTATACTCACATCTTGCACCATTTTTAAGAACAGGCTTTCCGACCTGTTCCACAAAAAAGCATAAATTTGCTTGTGGGATTCTCCGCGAAAGAAAACACACCCCAGTCCTTCTAAGAAACTCAAGTGCGATCGCGGTCTAACTCGTTTGACGGCGAGTCCGACAGGGATTGAAATCCCTGTCTCATAGCGCAAGTCCTCTGCAAGAGGACTGAGGAGGTTGATTAACGTGCAATGCGAAACTCAACATCGAGTTAAATTGAGACTTGCAGTCGGTTTTAACCGACTTTAGCTATGAGACAGGGAATTCATTCCCTGTCGGACTGTAGCAAGCGAGAAAAGGTCATAGAAATAGTCCGAACCCGCGGCTGACGGCATTTCCCATACGATCGCACAATGACGCGGCCGGCACTCCCTGTCCTTCCTGTTCCCATTTTTCCACGAGTTGGCGGCCCAGGGGCGTGAGGCGAAAACTGTCGGTAATCCCTTGTCCGTCTACTTCCCGCCGCAACACGCCGACTTGGATCAGCCACAGTAGGGAGTTTTCGGCTACGAGTTCGGATACGGGCGATCGGGTGTAGCCACTTTCGACACCGGAATTTGAGGCGATCGCACTTAGGAAAACACTGTTATCGCGGATGGTCTGGAAGAAGTGTAATTGAAAAGGGGAACAGCGAACGGCGCGATCGGCTCTTTTGACAGTGCGGCTGGGATAACTAATAGATTTAAATGCTTCGGATGGGATAAAAGTCATTGAGAGAACCTCTGAATAGGTACTATATTTTTAATTGTTACAGATATAGGTAGGGACACGGCAATGCCGTGTCCTAACAGGTAGGGACTTATTATGACCGATACACTAAATAATATCAACAAGTTTGTTGAATACGTTGGTACTTTGAAGGGAGACGAGAAAGGGGAAGCTCAGGTATTCTGTGATCGCCTGTTTCAGGCATTCGGTCATGCGGGCTACAAGGAAGCGGGAGCCGAACTAGAATTTCGGGTAAAGGCGAAAGGCAAAACTACTAAATTTGCTGATTTGCTGTGGCGACCCCGGTTGTTGCTGGAGATGAAAAAACGGGGCGAAAAACTGGAAAAACACTATCAACAAGCTTTTGAATACTGGCTGGAACTGGTGCCACAACGTCCAAAATATGTGGTTCTTTGCAACTTTTATGAATTTTGGATTTATGACTTCGATTTACAACTGCGCGAACCTGTAGACCGCGTAAATCTGCAAGAGTTACCGCATCGCTTCACAGCCTTTAACTTTCTTTTTCCAGAAAATCGCCAGCCTTTATTCAATAACAACCAAATTGATGTAACGCGAACTGCCGCTGACAAAGTTGCTCTAGTTTTCAATCGGTTAGTAGAGCGTGGCGAAAAAGTAGAAACGGCTCAAAGATTTATCCTTCAGTGTGTAGTAGCATTATTTGCTGAAGATATCGATTTGTTGCCACGCGGTTTATTCACCCAGTTTTTAGGTGATTGCCAGATGAATCGAGTCAGTTCCTACGACTTGATTGGGGGATTGTTTCGGCAAATGGGGAGCGAGCGCCCCGCACCTAAAGACAGCCGCTATCGGGATGTATCATATTTTAATGGCGGTATTTTTTCAGTTGTGGAACCCATCGCCCTGACTCGCAGCGAAATCGATCTGCTATTGGAGGCAGCAAAGGAACGGTGGTCTAAGGTAGAACCGGCGATTTTTGGTGCATTGTTTGAGTCCAGTATGGGCAAAGAGGAACGTCATGCCTTGGGTGCTCATTATACCAGCGAGGCCGACATTCAAAAAGTGGTTTTGCCTACGATTATACGCCCGTGGCGAGAACGGATTGAAGCTGCGAAGACGCTGAAAGATTTGTTGGCACTGCGGCAAGAATTGCTCGATTTTAAAGTGCTCGATCCTGCCTGTGGCAGCGGTAATTTTCTCTATGTTGCTTATCGGGAACTGAAGCGGCTAGAGGCACAATTGCTAACCAAGATTCATGAGAATTTCTCTCGTGCTGCTAATGCCATTGGTACGATGTCCCTGGTGAAGACAAGCCAGTTTTACGGCATTGATATCAAACCCTTTGCTGTGGAATTGGCAAAAGTGACGCTGATGCTTGCTAAAAAGTTAGCTTTAGATGAAGAAAACCAGTTGCTTAATGTCGTACAAATGAACCTGCCACTGGAACTCGATCGGGCATTACCTTTGGATAATCTTGATCGCAATATCCGCCGTGATGATGCCCTGTTTTGCGAGTGGGAACAAGTTGATGTAATTATTGGGAATCCTCCATTTTTGGGTGGTAAGCAGATGCGCTTGGTTTTGGGTGATGAATATATCGATCGCATCTTTGCTAAATTTCCAGAAGTAAAAGATTCTGTGGATTTTTGCACCTATTGGTTCCGTCTTGCCCATCAACATTTAGGAGAAAATTGCCGCGCTGGTTTAGTCGCCACCAATTCCATTTCTCAGGGTAAAAGTCGTAAAGCTGCCCTAGATTACATCGCCCAAAATGGCGGCTGCATTTACGATGCCATCTCCACACAACCTTGGTCTGGTGAAGCTAAAGTACATATCAGTATTATCAACTGGCTCAAAACCTCTGACGCTCAAGAATTAACCTACCGTATCGATCACACAATTGTCTCAAATATTAACTCTTCTCTGAAAGCCGAGGTTGACGTTTCTCAAGCAGTGCGACTGAAGGCAAATCTTAACTGGTGCTTTCAAGGTGTCACTCCAATTGGTAAAGGATTTATAGTTACTAAGCAACAGGTTAAAGCTGGGATTGGTATCAACCCCATTAATCAAGAAGTTCTTAAGCTTTTTTCGACAGGTGATAATTTAACAAAAAACTCTAACTGCTTACCCGATCGCTGGATTATTGATTTTTATAATATGAGTATTGAAGATGCTAGTAACTATACACTTCCTTTTGAACACTTAAAACTAACAGTTAAACCTGAAAGAGACAAAAATCGTAGAGATACTTATAAAAATAATTGGTGGAGACATGGTGAAAGTAGACCTGCTTTAAAAAAAGAGCTGATCTCCCTATCGTGCTACTTTGCAGTACCAGAAACTTCAAAGTGGGCAATTTATGCAGTTTGTCCGTCTATAGCAAAACCATTTGATTTGTAAACAATCGATTCAATGATCGCCAGCGTTTCACGTGGTTCTACATTCATGACTCAAATAGACTTGCTATAGTTGGCTTCCAGGTAATGCTGTGCGAGCAGTAGTTTCAGATGACTTTTATGTTCTTGGTATCCTAACTTCAAATCTACATCGCCAATGGGTCAAAGCGCAAAGCTCAACCCTTAAAGCGGATACACGTTACACTAACAGCACTTGTTTTGAAACATTTCCCTTTCCCCAAAATTGCCCAGAAAAAACCAAAACTGAAATTCGAGCAGCCATGCAGGTTCTCCATGACTACCGCACCGAGTATATGGAGCGCAAACAGTGCGGCATTACCCAACTATACAACCAATTTTTTGATGAACCCGCCAGCCAACTTGCCAAACTCCATGCCCAATTAGACCAACTCGTTTGCAAAGCCTACGGTATCAAAGCCAACCAAGACCCCTTAAAGTTTCTATTAGAATTAAATTTTGAAGTTGCACAGCGAGAAACTGAGGGATTACCGGTTATCGCTCCCTGTTTGCCACCTGTTGTATAAAATCCCAGTGAATTCATTACAAACGATTTTTTAATTTTTGTTGCAATAGCGATGGGGTTTGAGCTTTCAATTGGCTGGCAAATTCTGCATCTGCTTCGATTGCGGAGCGAATTTCATCTCGACGATCGTGATAATAGGCTAAAGCTGCATAGATATCAGATAAAGTAATACTCGGATAGTGATACAGAATTTCGTCTGGTGACATTCCCATTTGTTCGTGCCAAACAACTATATCCTGAACTCGGATGCGATGTCCGGCGATACGGGGTTTTCCCCCACAGATTCCTGGGGTGATTTCGATATGTTCTTTAATGACTGCGATCGACATGGTAGGGAATTAATATAGGAGCTCTCTTATATTTTAGGACAGGTTAGACGAGTTTGGCTGTAAAAGCCATTTTAGGCGATCGCTTTTCTGAGTTGCAAAGGCTATACTCCAAATGTTGAAATAGCCAACCAGGGAGCATATTAATGCGGACTTAACTAATCATCCCCTCAATTTCTGGATCTGTAAACCCAAATTGCCTGAAAATCCGCAACACATAAGCTGGTGACATTTCCCCAGCACCCATATCAATCGGAACAATCCTTTTTATGCCTTCAATTTCACGCATATACAAACAATGATCCCCTTTCCCCTCTCGGTAAAACTGACATCCGTTTTGTTCTAAAATCTTAATTAATGCTTTAGGCTTTAAAGATGGAAGGTTTTTAGGCATAAACTTTCCTTAATTCATAAGTGTCTGAGGCTTCTGCATCTTCTAAAGTCAGAAACTCGTGTAATTCATTGATAGAAAGAGGGCTGAGATAAACATCAGGCTCTGATTCATATACTTCGGAAAATGACTCAATAGCTTGTTTGAGTTTATCAATAGATTGTTCGGGAGTATTGCCTTGTCCCACCAATCCATTTTCTAAACACAATGAAACCCAATAATCCGCACTTTTTCTGATAATCACAGTGTAGAAATCAATCATATTTGATCTGGTAAATTAATTTTACTCGCATCGATCAATCAGGAAAACACACCGATAATCTAACACGCAATCACCGGCAGGTCAAGGTGATTACCTGAAGGAGAAAAAAGAAAATGCGTAAATACATTATTTTCAGGGCAGACAAAGGCGAACTGGAAAAATACCGTTCACTCACGGAAACAAAAGTAGGAGAAAGCTTTTACCGAGTAGCTAATGCCGGATCGGTTAAGTCATCGATTTGGACAATAGCCGAGCATTATGACTCTAGTGGTAAGCCATCCCCAGCACCGGGCTATCGTTTAACCGAAAGCGTGGTTGTCCCAAGTGCGATCGATCCAATGTTTCCCAGTGCATCAACTCATTTCAGAGACAGTGGCTGGGAAGTTGTGAAAGTTCACGAATACACTCCTGAAATTCCCGCCCCCTATGGTGCAGAGTTTGACTCAATTTGTATTTGCTATTGCGCTTACAAACCAATAGAAAATACTCCACTCAAGCAATATGAGCGATCGCCCGTAACCATTGATTCATAAAGGAGGCGATCGAACAGCTTACGATCGCTGGCTAGAGTCCCACAAACAACCTACTGAAGTTTAATTAAATATCATGAACAGGCTTTCCGGCCTGTTCCACAAAGAATAAATTTTCTTGTGGGCCGTTGCTCCTAGCCCGCCCAAAATCAATTAAACTACAATTATAAATCTCAAGAAAAACAAAACTATGACATTACCAGTTGGGTGCGCTGCCCCTCAGTTTACCGCCAAAGACACAAACGGCAACACCGTCTCCCTCTCCGACTTCACCGGTAAAACCGTCATCTTGTATTTCTACCCTAAAGATGACACCCCCGGTTGCACAAGACAAGCCCAAAGCTTCAAAGCAGCTTATGAAGAATACAAGGGCAAAGATCTTGTAATTCTCGGTGTCAGCCGAGACAACGAGGAATCGCACCAAAAGTTCACAGAAAAATACGGTTTGCCTTTCCAGCTATTAGCAGATGTTGATGGCACGATTACCAAAGCTTACGATGTCGAAAAAGGCGATTATGCCAAGCGCGTTACTTTCGTCATCGACGGTACCGGCAAAATCATTCAAGTTTATGAGGGCGAAACCATGAAAGTTGACTCTCACGCTCAAGATATTCTTGTCACCATAGTTTAGTCGAATTTTAGCCGATCGCACTAACCTTCCTGGATGCACCAAACGGCTAAAAACCCGGTTTCTTCCTAGATGCCTCGTTGCTATAAGCAATATTCTGGTAGGAACCGGGTTTTTTTCGTAAGTCCTGACTCAGCAAGTGAGGGGTCAAGGATACAGGGGGAAGCAACCTACTCGAACTAAATCCCTTCCCTCAAAACTTGCACCACAAATCCGCTCAACCAGGCATATATTCGCTTAATGTGCTTATGGTACGTCTAAAGTTAGATTTGTGACGCAACTCCCGCCAATAATTAAAAACTTTACTGGAAAAGGCATTAACCGCCCGTAGGCTGAATCTAGGGGCGATTTTGTCCTGGTTAGGGTCATTGTGTTTGATAAAATCAGAAGTTATCCTTGCTTTAGCTGAATAACTAAGTAGGTAGAGGGATATATAATGACAACCAACAACATTATTTTGAGTTACTTAGGCCCGCGAGAAATTGAGGCCAATAGAGCCACTGTCTTAGTTGGCAGTTTTGACAAAAATCTAGTGGCAGCAATTTCAGCAGCAGAAGGCTCAAATGCGCTGAATGTGGGGATCAATCTCTCTAGAGGCTTTTGGCACATCAGTTTAGAAAAAGGATTCGATAGCGCAGGAACTCGCACACTGCAGGTGAAGGCAACTGATAAGACCGGCAAAGTTATCGGCCAACAAACAATTAACATCAAAGTTAATCCTGCTTCTCAGTCACCCGCTCAATTCTTCACGTTAATTACTCTCAGAGATACCGCATTCAAAGTCGGAACACTGCCCGCAAGCAATCTCAACAACCTGCAAAAAGCGGAAATACCAGCAGGTAAAACTTATCAAATTAGGGACTACGAGTTAGAAGACGGTCACCTGAATGTTCAACTAAATAATCCAATTCCTCCGGTGGGAACCTCTGGCTTTTTCTACGAAAAACACGTAGTTATAACCAAAGGCGCAAAAATTCTCATATTCGATCGCGCCGAGTTGCCGGCCCCGCCACCTGGAATGCAGTTACTGTGGGTGATCAAAAAGACCTGGTTAAAGCTCAACCCCACAGATTCTGGAACTTTAGGATCAACTCAGAAATTACAATTTAACCTGGGAGAAACTTTCAATATTCTCGGCTACGCTTGCGTGGAAAACCATTTTCGAGTCGCTTTTGCTCGGGCAGTTCCTAATTTAGGAACTTCGGGATTTCTGTACTGGCAGCACGTCCAAATTTTGCGAGACGGCAGGGGAATTGAGTATGATAGAAATGCAGTTACGATGACAATCATCAAAACGACTGTGTTTAAAAAGCGGCCGATAAATGCCGCTAGCCTGCCACCCCAAGAAAAAATTACCTTGCCGGCGGGAATGATTTACGGAATTGCCGGATTCTCGATCGAACAAAGCCACATAAAAGTCTCGCTGACCGAGAATTTGCCGCAATTTGGCAATACGGGTTTCATTTATCCCGATTTTGTGCAATTCAGCCGCGGTGGTAAATCTTTTAATCCCGCTGTGAATTTAACTTATCAAGGGCCGTCAGAAGTTTTAGTAAATCAGCCGATCGTCCTTCGGGGTACTTTTGACCGACAACAAGCAGCAAAAATTGACGTGATAGCTGAGGATACATTTCCCCTAAGCGTCACCCTAAACCAAGAAGCCAGCACTTGGCAAGTTAATTTGTCTAAAGGATTTAGCGTAGCGGGAGCTCGGTGGCTCAGGTTGCGGGCAACTGACAGCAAAGGCAACGTTACTGGCAGCCAAATAATTTACATTACCGTAAGTTCCGATCCGCTAACTGTGGGACAAGGTTTGACCTTAAAGATAGTTTCTGACACTTTGTTTAAGGTAGCTCCGCTTGATTCTTCTCGACTCAACAATCAGCAAAAAGTTCTTGTCAAAGCAGGCCAGACTTTGACGGTTAGCAGATACGGATTTATTGACGGGCATCTCAAGGTGGTTGTGGATTCAGCAATTTCACCGATCGGCACTTTTGGCTATTTTTACGAACCCGACGTTCAGTTGGCTAAAGGTACTCAAATCCTAAAATTTGACCTCGCCGACGTACCGAATAGCAACGTCAGCGCTCAACTTTTGGTAATTCAAACAACTCAGATTAAAGCTCAACCAGAAGATGCCTCTAAACTGTCTGCAAATCAAGTTGCTCAAATAACTTTAGGCAGCACCTATGCCATTACTGGTTATGCCTGCATTTTGGGGCATTTCCGAGTAACTCTCGCCCAACCTATTCCCGGTTTCGGCAATATCGGATTTATTTATTGGCAGGACGTTAAAATTAAAAAAGACGGCAAAGAAGTTCCCTATGACACCAGTGCTTTGACGATGACAATCCTGCAAGCAACTGTGTTTAAAAAACGGCCGGTAGATTCTGCTAGCCTGAGCAGTACCGAGAGAACTACGCTGCCTTTAGGTCGAGTTTACGGCGTGAACAGCTACGGGGCGGAAGCATCTCACCTGAAAGTTTCCCTGACTGAAGAACTGCCGAATTTTGGCAATACAGGTTATGTTTTTCCTAGTTTTGTTCAGTTCAAGCGGGGAGATAAAATTTTCGATCCGGTTCCGAACAATGTGGAATTGAACGTGCCGTATTTTTCGCAGCGGGACAATCCGCGTTTTGACTGGTCTACTTGCAACGTAACTTCGATCGCCATGGTGCTTTATTATTACGGCCTTCGTTCTCAGTGGGGCGGACAGTTGGAGGATGAGTTGTTGCAGTGGTGTTTCGATTATGCCGGCCAGGGTTCTCAAACGGATCACAGTGTGCTTTCGGCGCTGATTCAGGCCTACGGGTTTAAGACGAGTTTTAGTACGACTCGCACATGGGCCGAAGTGCGATCGGAATTGCTAAATCGGCGGCCAGTAGTTTTAGCCGGAGATTTTACTGCTGCCGGTCACATTCTTACTGTAATTGGCTACAATTCTCAGGGTTATATCGTGCAAGATCCTTGGGGAGATGCACTCACTGGTTACAGCGATACTGAGGGGAGAAAGTTGATGTATCCTTACAGTTACGTCAATCAAGTTGCTGGGCCAGATGGGAATGTTTGGGCCCATTTTATCTCTCCATAATCTACTCTACTGTTTGCAATTTGTGAGGCACTACGCCTATTCGTAAGGTGTGCATAACAGCTATTCGTAAGGTACTTAATGCACACCCTACCTAAATTAGGAAACTTTGCGCTTAATTTTGCGTTTTGCTGCGCCAATACCTAAAAAGCTCAATCCTAGTAAAGTACCAAACCAAGTAGAAGGTTCGGGTACAGCCTCAAACGATCCTTGAATAGCGATCGCATCGTTAGCGCACTCGGCCAAAAAGTTAGCAATATAGTTCCCCGAAGGCATGGAGGATTTATTAAAACTGAATCCAATTGTTTGAGAACCTACTGCATTAAACTGAGCGAAATTAAGACCGAGGACACTCAAAGTTGCTGGCGTTAAAAAATTGATTTCTCCTACTTTTGTACCCGTAGCTATTGAGTTGAGAATAGTCGAGTTTCCTGTTTGTTGAAAATAGGGATCTGTGGCCGCTAAATCGCCCATTGATGGGGTTCCGCCTTGAGATGCCACTACCGTATTGAATTGATTTAAATTGCTAAAGCCAGAGTTAGTTTGGGTGACGTTTTTCGCTGTAACATTTCTGTAAACGCCTGTTGTCGCCACGCCGGAGTCATTTCCCGCAGCAAAGCGGATACCAAACAAGCTGCCGTTTGCGTTAGCTGTATTGAAGTTTTGACCGGAAAAATTGAAGAATAAATCGCCGTAGTTGATGTTGCCTCTTTCAGCTAGCGGGTCGGCATATCCTGCTAAACTTAGATTGGAGTTGATGGCGATGAAAGCTGTATCTGATGTTTCTTTGATGGCGATGCCGTAAAATTCAAATTCCCCGCCGCCGATTTGGGGCCCTGTCACGCCGTCGTTGAAAGAATCGATCGCATAATTCCAGCCGTTAGATAGCGTTGCTGCTGTAGCTTTTTGTTGCTGTATTGCGAAAAGGGCACAGAAAATAGCCACTGAGTAAGTCCAGTGGATGCTGTTTTTAGCAATGGATTTCATAAAATGCTCCCTGGGAATCATTGTTAAATTGTCAAGTCTGCTTGCTCGACTGTTTTTAATTTTCAGTCAATCATATATTTCGCCTGAAAATATTAAAATATTGCTAAAAATTTGGTCGGGCGATCGCATTATATCAACTATATTGGTTAAAAAAACTAACCAAGGGCAGTAACTAAATACAGGATTTATGCAGGCACAGTATAAAGTAGGGCTGCATAAATCCTGTATAGGTGCAAATAAACCCACTACCGGGTTTAGACGGTTGAGTGCAGCAATAAACTGTCTGCGAGTCAATATCTAGGCTTGACTGGCCCCTACAAGATATTATTATTTTTTCCGACCGATCGACTTAATTGATTTTTTATCAATTACCAACGAATTTTGACAAAAGTGGGCGTGATGTTGTAGATGCCGATGCCCGATTCTATTAATAATTCGATTGTTTGATTAATAATTTTCATAAATTGTCTTTCATTTCCAGCGCTGTGGAATAATCATAATTACGTTGGTTGGGATGACTTCATTCCTGAAACTCCTCAAATGCCGATGGCCCACAATTTTACTAATTTTACCATAAGCGTTCCACCCAACAGGCTCTCAATAGATTGTCAAAACTGTGAATCAGCACTTTTTCTGTAAGTGCCGCACAAAGTGAGAATTGGATAATCAAAAAAAATTATACGGCAATAGCGAGCGCCAGTTTTTAGAACACCCAAGAAACTTCCGGCGCTACATCCGCTGCAGGCATCGTGGGTTCCTTCTAAATGGGCCGGTGGTTTCTGCACTTGCAGCGGTGCATAAATCAATCAAATTTTTAAATGCTGTTAATATATCGCCGACAGTTCGTTGACTATCTTGACTCTTCCCTTAATCACAGAACGCAGCAGGCGGTTGATCGAATGTCTGTATTCCTCGTCGAGAGAGTCATCCAACACAGCGGCCATCAAGCCGTAGCGATCGGCTAAAGTCAAACAACCCGTCTCCGTAACAGAGGCAACCATTTCGGAAATAGCGCCGGGGATAAGTTGAACTAAAAACATGAGATGTTCCCTGAATTCGATGCTTATATCATCTCTCGTTCTCCGAAAATTAATAGTGACGCTGGCATAGCACACAAGGTGATGTTTTGAGGCAAACTGTGTGACAGCGACCGTTGTAATTGTGTGACGAGCTCGTTTTAAGTCTGCGATCGCAGTCACAAAATTAATTTTAGATATTCCAATTTCCCCCTCTCTCCTCCTAAATCTAAAGATTTAGAGAGATTTTTCGGTTTTGTGGGCGTCTTTACCCATTTCCCATGTATAAAACGCATGAGCTCTATGCGAAATATTCATAAAACTCAATATTTTGTAAAAATAGCTACGAATATTTACAATCGTGGGCTTTACATTAGCTCATAACAAAGGTGCATCGAAACGCAGCGATCGACCCAATCATCGGTAGCAACTATAACCATAAATAGTTTGGCGACGTTCGAGCCAGCGCCCAGTCAAACTCAAGTTTACAGAAGACCAACCATGCTTAAAAGAAATTCGATCTAGTAACTAAATATACAGTTTTAAATTCATACAGTCACTAAGGTTAGCAGGAAACACACACTTTATGCTCCAAGTCAATACCTCCCCACAAGCCAGCAGCGAGGGTAAACCGATGACCCAAACAATAGAACCCAAAGCCCAAGCGAGCCTGAACAAGTTTGAAAAACTCAAAGCCGAAAAAGATGGCTTAGCATTAAAAGCCGAACTCGACCACTTCGCCGAGATCGGCTGGGAAGCAATGGACGAAACCGATCGCGAGCACCGCCTCAAATGGCTCGGCATCTTCTTTCGGCCAGTAACTCCCGGCAAATTCATGATGCGGCTGCGCTTGCCCAACGGCATCATCACTAGCAATCAAACGAGAACCCTAGCAGAAATCGTACAGCGCTACGGCGACGACGGCAGCGCCGACATTACCACCAGACAAAACCTGCAACTGCGCGGAATTCGCATCGAAGACGTGCCGGACATCTTCCGCCGCCTCAAAGAAGCGGGCATGACCAGCATCCAGTCTGGCATGGACAACGTACGCAACATCACGGGTTCCCCAGTCGCGGGCCTGGACGCCGACGAACTGATTGATACGCGGGAACTGGCGAACGAAGTCCAAGACATGATTACGAACAGCGGCGAAGGCAACCCCGCGTTTTCAAATTTGCCGAGAAAGTTTAATATTGCGATCGCAGGCTGCCGCGACAACTCAGTCCACGCAGAAATCAACGACATCGCCTTCGTACCCGCTTACAAAGACGGCAACATCGGCTTTAACGTTTTAGTCGGCGGCTTCTTCTCAGCCAAACGCTGCGAAGCTGCAATTCCTCTCAACGCATGGGCAAGTCCCAGCGACGTTGTAGATTTGTGCAAAGCAATTTTAACTGTGTTTCGCGATCGAGGCCCGAGAGCAAACCGCCAAAAATCGCGACTGATGTGGCTAATTGACGAACTCGGAATCGAACAATTCCGAGCCGAAGTCGAACAAGAATTAGGTCGCACTTTGCCCGCCGCCGCGCCCAAAGATGAAATCACCTGGGACAAACGCGACCACATCGGCATCTACCCCCAAAAACAATCAGGGCTCAACTATGTAGGGCTGCACGTTCCAGTCGGACGGCTGCAGGCATCGGATTTGTTCGATTTGGCCAGAATCGCCGAGGTTTACGGCAGCGGCGAGCTCAGGCTCACTGTGGAAGAAAACGTGATTATTCCCAACGTTCCCGACTCGCGGATTGAATCGCTGGTCAAAGAACCGCTGTTGCAGCGTTTTTCGATCGATCCCGCACCCCTGATGCGAGCCTTGGTTTCCTGCACCGGCGCCAAGTTTTGCAACTTCGCCCTCATCGAAACCAAAAGTCGCGCTGTGGCAATGATTGAGGAACTTGATGTCGAACTTTCACTTCCCAAACCTGTGAGAATTCACTGGACGGGTTGCCCCAATTCCTGCGGTCAACCCCAAGTAGCAGACATCGGTTTGATGGGAACAAAAGTTCGCAAGAACGGGAAAACCCTCGAAGGTGTAGACATTTACATGGGAGGCACAGTTGGCAAAGAGGCTCATTTGGGTGCTTGCGTCCAAAAAGGCATCCCTTGCGAAGACCTCAAACCGCTGCTGCATCAACTGTTAGTCGAGCAGTTTGGGGCAGTTCCCAAAGAGATTACAGGGGATGTAGCTGTGCTGCACCGGCAACTGGAATTGACGGTTGAGGAGGGCGAAAAGGCAGCCCAGGCACCCAAACCTCAGACATCTACTGTCATTTTCGCTCGATCGGGCAAAGAAGTTGCTTGCAGCGAAGATGAGTACATTCTCGATGTTGCCGAACGGGCCGGGGTCGAACTTGACAGCGATTGCCGAAAGGGAGTTTGTGGCACTTGTAAGCAGAAACTCCTAGAAGGTAATATTGCCGCCTACGACAGCCACCCCGAAGCGGCCGCCGGCTTAGAACCAGGGTTCATTTTAACTTGCAGCGCGCGGGCGATCGGCAGAGTGACGATCGACGCCTAAACTCACAATGTGAGATGCGATGCCGAGGTCGCGAATTAATCTCACATCTCACATTTCCACCATCTCAAAGTACAACAACAATTCAAGACAAATGAGCAACCTTTCGAG
Source organism: Microcoleus sp. MON2_D5 (assembly GCF_036701905.1). NCBI lineage: Bacteria > Bacillati > Cyanobacteriota > Cyanophyceae > Oscillatoriales > Microcoleaceae > Microcoleus > Microcoleus sp. MON2_D5. The sequence goes on along the minus strand of NZ_JAUBRM010000006.1, from coordinate 94,180 downwards.
AAGAAAATTCATCATCACCGCCGGAGCAACAGCAGCCGGCACCCTCCTAGCCCACGGTTGCAGTTCCAGTTCCACCACATCTAACGGAAGTGCCACCCCCGCAGCCGGCGGCCCATCACCCAGCGCCGCCCCAGCAGTCAACATCAACCCTGCCGACGCCCCAGAAGTTACCGCAGCCAAACTCGGATTCATCGCCCTCACCGACTCAGCACCCTTAATCATCGCCCAAGAAAAAGGGTTATTTGCCAAGTACGGCATGAAAGACGTACAAGTTACTAAACAAGCATCTTGGCCAGTTACTCGCGACAACTTAGAACTCGGTTCCGACAAAGGCGGCATTGACGGAGCCCACATTTTATCCCCGATGCCTTACCACATGACATTAGGCACTATTACCAAAGGCAATCAGCCAGTGCCGATGAACATTGTGGCGCGGTTAAATACTAACGGTCAAGCAATTTCCCTCAGTAAAAAATACCTAGATTTAAAAGTAGGTACAGACAGCGCACCCCTGAAAGCAGCTTTTGGCAATCAAAACGTTCCTGTTGCTATAACTTTTCCCGGCGGTACCCACGACTTGTGGATGCGCTACTGGCTAGCAGCCGGCGGTATTAATCCAGATACAGATGTTTCCGTGATTCCCATACCGCCGCCCCAAATGGTAGCGAACATGAAATCTGGCAGCATGGAAGCCTTTTGCGTAGGCGAACCTTGGAATGCTCAGCTCGTTACTCAAAAGGTAGGATACACCGCCTTATTAACCGGAGAACTTTGGAAAGACCACCCAGAAAAAGCTTTAGCTTTAAGAGGAGATTGGGTTGAGAAAAACCCCAAAGCTGCTAAAGCAATTACAATGGCCGTACTGGAAGCCCAGCAGTGGTGCGACAAGGCAGAAAATCACGATGAGATGTGCCAAATCATCTCTCAAGATAAGTGGTTAAAAGTTCCAGTAGCAGATATTATCGGTCGCTCTAAAGGTCAAGTTGACTACGGTACCGGCCGCATTGAAGCTGCCAGCCCAGTAGCTATGAAATTCTGGGCTGATAATGCTTCTTATCCCTACAAGAGTCACGATGCTTGGTTCTTAACTGAAAATATTCGCTGGGGTTATATCCCGGCAACTACCGACATCAAAGCCACGGTTGATAAAGTTAACCGCGAAGATATTTGGAAAGCAGCAGCGACAGCACTTGGCGTTCCTGCAGCCCAAATTCCTGCTACCAGTTCTCGCGGTGTCGAAACCTTCTTTGACGGCGTGAAGTTTGACCCAGAAAAACCCGAAGAATATCTGAAGGGTCTGGCCATCAAAAAAGCATAATTAGTTTGTTGACTGTTGACTGTTGACTGTTAACAGTTGACAAATACCTAAGATTGACGGTGTTGGCTCGAGTGAAACGCAGGGTTCGTTCCAGGGGCAAAACCAGTTGAACTCTGTTCCAAGTATCTACAAATAATCGATTATTCACAAAACTGCAAAAACAAAAATGGCAACAAATCTCGCTGTTACTAAAAGCAAAAATCCAGTAAATTTCGTTCTGGATCACGTTCAAAAAAACCGCCGAAAAATCATCCGCCCGCTGGTAGCAATTACAGTTCTGCTCATAATCTGGCAAATCCTCTGCCACAGTCCCGAGTCCAGCTTGCCGGGACCAATCAAAGCTGTCCAAGAAACCTGGGAGCTGATTATCAATCCTTTCTTCGACAACGGCGGTACAGACAAAGGCTTGTTCTGGCAAATTTTGGCTAGCTTGCAGCGGGTGGCGATCGGCTTTACTTTGGCCGCAGTTCTCGGCATCAGTTTGGGCATCCTCATCGGCACAAACTCCTTAATGTTCGATGCTTTAGACCCGCTGTTTCAAGTATTCAGAACTATCCCGCCCCTGGCTTGGCTGCCGATCGCCCTGGCTGTATTTCAACAGTTCAATCCCTTTGAAGGCATGGGGATGAAAGCTAACGAAGTTTCAGCTCTTTTCGTAATCTTAATTACAGCAATATGGCCGATTCTAATTAACACCACAGTAGGCGTTCAACAAATACCCCAAGACTACAGAAACGTCGCCCGCGTATTGCGCCTCCCCAACCAAAAATACTTCTGGAAAATCCTGCTCCCTTCTTCAGTTCCTTACATCTTCACTGGCTTGAGAATTGGCATCGGTTTGTCTTGGCTGGCGATCGTAGCTGCCGAAATGTTAGTCGGCGGCGTCGGCATCGGCTTCTTCATCTGGGACTCTTACAACAGTTCTCGACTCAGTGCAGTAATTCTAGCAGTGCTTTATGTAGGAATCGTCGGTTTGATTTTAGACAGAATGGTGGGTTTCATCGCTTCCAAAGTTGTTCCTGAAGAACAGAAATAGGATTTGGGCATAGGGCATAGGGCATCGGGCATCGGGCATCGGGCATGGGGCATCCGGCATGGGGAATGGGGAATGGGGAATGGTTGCCCACTACAAACTGCTAGAAATTAGTTATAAATTAATGGCCAATGCCCAATGGCCAATGCCCAATGCCCAATCCCCAATGCCCAATAGCCAATGCCCAATTAATAATCAGCATCATACAAATTACAAACTAACCTAAAATTGCCATGTCAGTATTTGTTGAAGTAGACCACGTTGACCGCGTATTTAACTTGCCCAATGGAGACCAATACATCGCTCTTAAAAATATCGAACTGAAAATAAAAAAAGGAGAATTCATCACCTTAATTGGGCACTCTGGCTGCGGCAAATCTACGCTGCTAAATATCATCGCCGGCCTCGACAAAGCAAGTCAGGGCGGGATTACTTTAGAAGGACGCGAAGTCCGCGATCCAGGCCCCGACAGAATGGTGGTGTTTCAAAATTACTCGCTGCTACCTTGGCTGACGGTGCGCGAAAATATTGCCCTAGCAGTAGAGGAAATTTACAGCGGTAATTCTAAAGAAGATCGCGAGTTGGTGATCGAACACCACATTAAATTGGTCGGACTCGGACACGCCGCGGACAAACGCCCGGGCGAAATTTCTGGGGGGATGAAACAAAGAGTTGCGATCGCCCGCGCCCTCGCGATTCGCCCGAAATTGCTGCTGCTAGACGAACCCTTCGGCGCCCTCGATGCCTTAACTCGCGGCGGTTTGCAAGACCAGTTGATGAAAATTTGCGAGGAAAGCAAAGTCACCAGCGTGATGGTAACTCACGACGTGGACGAAGCTTTATTGCTGAGCGATCGCATTGTGATGCTCACCAACGGCCCGGAAGCGCAAATCGGGCAAATCCTCGAAGTGAACATTCCCCGCCCCCGCAAGCGCATGGAAGTTGTCAACCATCCGAGTTACTACGCGCTGCGTAACGAAATGGTTTACTTCCTCAACCAGCAAAAGCGGGTCAAACAGCGCAGGGCCAAACAACAACCGCCTGTGATCGCCCGCAACGGTCTGGAAAAAATCAACCTCGACATCGGCTTTATTCCCCTCACCGACTGCGCGCCCTTAGTAGTAGCTAAAGAAAAAGGATTTTTCAAAGCCCACGGCTTGGAAGAAGTTACTCTCAGCCGCGAACCGGGCTGGAAAGCGATCGCCCAAGGAGTCGCCGAAGGACGGCTAGACGCGGCACAAATGGTCGCAGGAATGCCGATCGCCATGCTGTTGGGCATGGACGGTCAAGCCCCTGTACCCGTCTGTAGCGCCCTCACGCTGTCGCGCAACGGCAATTCAATTGTTTTCAGCAAAGACCTTTACAAACAAGGCATTCGGACATTAGAGGATTTCAAAGCTGCGATCGCCAAGAGTCCCGATAAAGTTCACACCTTGGGCATGGTACACTCCGCCTCCATGCACAATCTGCTGTTCCGCTACTGGCTGGCCGCCGGCGGCATCGACCCCGACCTCGACGTGGGCTTGACCGTGATTCCGCCCCCGCAGATGGTATCGAATTTAAAAGCAGGCAACATTGACGGCTACTGTTCAGGCGACCCCTGGAACTCCCACGCAGTCAACAGCGGTACGGGTTTTGTCATGGCCCGTTCCCTCGATATTTTGCCCGGACACATCGAAAAAGTTCTCGGTGTTACCGAAGATTGGGCTCAGAAATATCCTCAAACCCACCTCGCCCTCGTCAAAGCACTTTTGGAAGCCTGCGACTACTGCGACGACCGCCGCAACCGCGAAGAAGTCCTAGCATTGATTAGCCAAGAACAATACATCGGCGCCGATCCGAAAGACATCCGTCCGGGGTTCCTCGACCCGTACAACTCCGGTACGGAGGCAGAACCCGAGATGCTCTACAATTTCAACCAGTTCTACGTTGACAAAACCAATTTTCCAGACCGCCTAGAAATGGTGTGGGTGATGGCGCAGATGGCTCGCTGGGGGCTGATCCCGTTCCCGAAAAACTGGGTGGAAGTGGTCGATCGAGTTTTGCGGCCCGATGTTTTCGGTCAAGCAGTGCGCGAATTGGGCTTGCCGGATATCGCCAGAGATCGCCGGACGATCGAGCTATTTGACGGCACTGTGTTTAATCTAGACGACCCGATCCAATATCTTCAGAATGTCAAAATTAAGCGCGCCGTCCGCATTGAAGAAATCTTAATTGAACAAATAGGCAGTCAGTGTTCCATCAAACTGCCAGCATAACCAGCAAATAGGAAGAGGGAATGAAGAGCAAGAAATCAGGAAACAAGACTCCACATTTTCCCCTTCCTCAATCCCTAATTTCAAATTCTCAATCGAAAGCTGTCATGTCTAATTCCCCGACCCAAAATCCAAATCCTGAAAAAATGCAAACTCTAAACACCCCCCAAACAACCACCACAATTCAAACGCCCAAGCAAGACTTTCTTACTATTAAAGACGTATCGAAAGTCTACGAAACTCCTAAAGGCCCTTACGTCGTTCTCGACGGTGTAAACCTGACTATTAATGAAGGCGAATTTATTTGTTTGATCGGTCACTCGGGCTGCGGCAAATCCACTTTGCTGAATATGATTGCGGGATTCAACGGGCCGACAAACGGAGAAGTAGCCCTGGAAGGTTCCCAGATTACTGAACCAGGCCCCGATCGCATGGTGGTATTTCAAAACTACTCGCTGCTACCGTGGCTGACTGCTACTGAAAACATTCACCTCGGCGTTGAAAATGTTTACCCGGAAAAGTCCGCAGACGAACACAATACGATCGTCAAGGAACACTTGGAATTAGTGGGGCTGACCGAAGCTTGTAACAAAAGACCGGGCCAATTGTCCGGGGGGATGAAACAGCGGGTGGCGATCGCCCGAGCTCTGGCAACTCGCCCCAAACTGTTGATTTTGGACGAACCTTTCGGAGCTCTAGACCCGATTACCCGGGAAGAGTTGCAGGAAGAATTGCTTAAAATTTGGCGGAAGGAAAAAATTACCGTCATTATGATTACTCACGATATTGATGAAGCTTTGTTTTTGGCCGATCGCATCGTGATGATGACCAACGGGCCAGCAGCTTCCATCGGCGAAGATATGCACGTTCCGTTCAGCCGTCCCCGCAACCGGGCGCGGATTATGGAAGACCCGAAATACTACGAACTTCGCAACTTTGCTTTGGAGTTCTTGTTTTCTCGCTACGCGCACCACGAAGAAGGTGAAGCAACGGACTCGGAGACAGAAGCCGTCGCGCTACCGATGCCATTACCTGCTAGCAAAAAGCCTGCGGTTGCTAACACGCCGATCGCACCTGCACCTTTTGTGTCTCACGCTGCCGAACCCCTAGAAGCTTCGCCGATCAAACGCGGCATCCTGGCAGCCTCGTGGTTCGTAGCAATGCTTACTTTAGCTGCCGTCAATATGTCTGTTGTTTCCAGCCAGCTAAAGCAAGCGAAACTAGAAGAAACTGCACCGCAGGCCGCGACTGCGACGGCGGTTGTGAGTTCTCCCCCCAGCCCGCAAATCGCAGCAAGTTCGATCGCCGCACCGAATGCTAGCCCTGCACCCATCGCCGCACCGAATGCTAGCCCTGCACCCATCGCTGCTGCTGCAAGTCCTGCGCCCATCGCTGCTGCTGCTGCAAGTCCTGCACCCATCGCTGCTGCTGCAAGTCCTGCACCGGATGCCAGCTCTGCAGCCATCGCTGCTGCAAGTCCTGCACCGAATGCCAGCTCTGCAGCCATCGCTGCTGCAAGTCCTGCACCGAATGCCAGCCCAGCAGCCATCGCTGCTGCAAGTCCTGCGCCGAATGCCAGCCCAGCAGCCATCGCTGCTGCTAACAGCGCCGTCGCGCCCAATGCAGCAACCAGTGCCACATCAGAGATTTCTGACCAAGCCGAACTCGATGCGATCGGACAGAAGTTGTATGCACAAATCGACCAAAAATGGAGAACAACTCCGACATTTACCGAAAGCTTGACTTATCGGGTCAAAGTAAAACAAAACGGCGATATCCTACAGTTCGATCCCACAAATAAAGCAGCTAAAGATTTCGTCAAAGAAACTCCTCTGCCTGTTTTGCAAACTCCTGTCGGTGCCACAGCAGGCGCTGAAAAAACTGCTGACTTCCAAGTAACTTTTAGCCCCACCAACGGTGGCGTATTTGAAGTAAAATCAGGGAAGTAGGCGGCATAAAACTCCCGCACTAAATCTCACATTGCTATCAACAACTAGGTCAAAAGTAGTACCTGGGCGCTGTTAGAACTAGGCAAAAATTCCTCTTAGCCCCCCTTCTTGGGGGTGACAAGAGTTAGGTTATAATTTCCTCTGTTTGAGGAAGATTTAGGAGCAGCCAGAAGCTTACTATAAGCGAGAGCAAGCGCGATTTTTAGTAAGATAGCGGGTAATTTTAAATCAGGGTATTGTCCGTTTCTGGGAAGTATAAATGGGAAAATTTAGTAATGATTGACACGTTATTTGCAGGAGCTCTCAGTTCCGGCTATAATGACAAATTACGAATTACCCATTAGCTTTCAAAAATTAGCATCTAAAATCAACAGATGGAAACTATAAAAACTCTTTGCCCTTACTGCGGTGTAGGTTGCGGTCTAGAAGTTGTTCCCGACAAAAAACAAAGTTGGAAAGTGCGGGGCGATCGCAATCACCCATCGAGTCAGGGCATGGTTTGTATTAAGGGAGCAACCGTAGCAGAGTCGATTCGGAGCGATCGGCTACTGTATCCAATGATGCGAGATACTCTCGACCAACCGTTCCGCCGCGCTAGCTGGGACGAAGCTCTTGATGCAATTGTTAATCGCATCCAAACAATTCGCAGCACCAGCGGCCCCGATGCTTTGTGCGTTTACGGTTCGGGTCAATTCGCAACAGAAGATTATTATATTGCCCAGAAACTAATGAAAGGTTGTCTGGGTACTAATAATTTTGATGCTAATTCTCGCTTGTGTATGTCTTCAGCAGTCTCTGGATACGTTCAAAGCTTTGGCTCGGACGGGCCGCCTTGCTGTTACGACGATTTAGAATTAACAGATTGCGCTTTTATTATCGGCAGCAATACAGCGGAATGCCATCCGATCGTATTTAATCGATTAGCAAAATACCACAAAAAGCATCCAAATGTCAAGATGATTGTGGTAGATCCAAGGCGGACTCCGACTGCTGAAGCGGCGGATTTGCACTTAGCAATTAAACCAGGTACAGATATAGATTTGCTTAACGGAATTGCATATTTGCTGTTACGCAGGCAAGCAATAGATGCTGAGTTTATTGAAGAATGCACGGCGAATTTTTCTGCTTTTGCTGAGGTTATTAGCAGCTACACGCCGGAGTTTGTAGCCTCGCGCTGCGGCATTACTGTCAGCGAGTTAGAAACCGCGGCAAACTACTGGGAACAGTCGCAGCGGGTTTTGTCGCTGTGGTCGATGGGGATGAATCAGTCCTCGGAAGGCACGGCAAAGGTGCGATCGCTGATTAATTTGCACTTGATGACCGGTCAAATCGGCAAACCGGGAAGTGGCCCGTTTTCCCTCACCGGTCAGCCAAACGCGATGGGAGGGCGGGAAGCCGGAGGACTCTCTCACTTGCTCCCAGGCTACCGATTTGTGAAAAATGCCGAACACAGAACCCAAGTCGAGGAGTTTTGGGGAATCGCACCGGGAAGCATTTCCCCGAATCCGGGCCGCACAGCTTGGGATATGATCACCGGTTTGGAAACTGGCGAAGTCGAGTTGCTGTGGATTGCAGCTACTAATCCGGTGGTGAGTATGCCGGATTTGGAACGCACTAAAGCCGCTTTGCTGCGATCGCCCTTTACTATTTATCAAGAAGCTTACTATCCCACTGAAACCTCGGCCTACGCTCACATCCTGCTGCCGGCAACGCAGTGGAGCGAAAAAACCGGAGTAATGACGAATTCCGAACGCCGCGTTACCTTTTGTCCCGGTTTCGACACTCCCTCCGGGGAAGCCCGCGACGACTGGAGCATTTTCGCCGAGGTGGGACGGCGGTTGGGTTTTGCCGAACACTTTGCTTTCGAGAACAGTGCGGAGGTTTTTACAGAGTACGCGCAGTTGACGCGCGGCCAGCCTTGCGACATGACCGGTCTGAGCCACGAATACATCCGCCAAGAAGGGCCACAGCAGTGGCCTTGCCGGGAAAACGAGCCTGTGCATCCAGCGAACGAAGCGAAACGGCTGTATACTGACAGGCGTTTTCACACTCCTGATGCGCGGGCGAGATTTTCGGCCTATCACTCCCGGGGACTGGCAGAACCTCCCGATCCGAACTATCCGTTTGTGTTAACGACAGGAAGAGTTTACGGACACTGGCACACGATGACGCGGACGGGTAGAACAGAAAAAATTAATCAATTGCACCCGGACCCGTTTTTGGAAATTCACCCCCGCGATGCTGCCAAATTGCAGATTAAGGAGGGGGATTTGCTGGAAGTTCGATCGCGCCGCGGCAAGGCGCAGTTTCCGGCAAAACTCACAAAGGCGATCGCCCCAGGTACGCTATTTGTACCCATGCACTGGGGTTCTCTGTGGGCTCAAGGTGCTGAAGCCAATGCTATGACTCATGCTGCAAGCTGTCCAGATTCCAAACAGCCCGAGTTAAAAGCTTGTGCGGTGCAGTTGGTGCTGGTTGGGGCAGAAACTGCGGCGGAAGTTGGATCAGAAGTTGCAGCAGAAGTTGAGGAATTTAATTGGGCAAAATCCACCCTCGCCGTCACTTCTTGAGCTGCCGTCCAACTACGGGATGTTACAACTCACCGAAGAATGAGCGGGAAGCCCCGGGCGATCGACATGGGGATGAACCGGGTTGATGTTCGGCGAGACGTTCGACAAGCGCTTAGTCAATCGCTCTGAGCCGAACGATTTGAGATTTACTCCACAGATAGATGTGGGATTTTGAACAAGAGTCTAAAATTGGGATCTCTCCAAGACAGGAGTGGGAGGCTTGTATCCGTTTTTCGGGTAACAACCTCTTTCGATCGAGCAATTGTGAACCCGGACATACCCTACACATAAATCTTAAATCCCAAATCCCAGATCTAAAACCTAAAATCGTTATGCCATTACGCAGCCTAAGAACTGGGTTTCCCCGGCAGAGCCCGGGAACAAGAAAAATTAAATTTATTTATTCTGAGTTGTTCCTTCTTGATTGGGGGTTTTTGCTTCCGCAGAATGCCTTCTGGCGAATAGCTTCTGCTTTCTTTTTAATTAATCGAGTCAGACAATTGCCGTTTGCACCTCAAGGTGCTATGATGGTTTTACAAGGCTTTATTTTCGGCAGTACAGTTCGTTCGATCGGCGTTCCTCCGGATTTAAATCTCTACACACTCTGATTCTGGAGAATGTTCAATGTCAATCTATGTCGGCAATTTATCCTACGAAGTAACGCAGGAGCACCTCAACCAAACTTTTGGAGAGTACGGAACAGTAAAGCGCGTTCAGTTGCCTGCTGACCGGGAAACAGGTCGGATGCGGGGCTTCGCTTTTGTAGAAATGTCTACTGAAGCAGAAGAAGCCGCAGCCATTGAGGCTCTTGACGGTGCTGAGTGGATGGGTCGCGACCTCAAAGTCAACAAAGCAAAACCCCGTGAAGAACGTGGTTCCAATGCTGGTGGTGGTAACTGGGGTAACAACGATCGCGGTGGCAATTCTCGTCGCTACTAAACCACCCGAGCTAAATTTTTAGCTATCTTGTATATTGCGTCGGAGCAAGCTGGGAATCAACGATCATTCTCTGTTGAGAAGGGATAGTTAGTTCAGTGATTGCACCGCGCCTTAAAAGCCTCAAAATATTGCTAGACAATAGTTTGAGGCTTTTTTCTGGCAAAAATTATTAATCAGGAGTTCGATCGCGTGCGATCGATCCCTAGGTGACACGAAAAATTATAAAATATAACAGGTAGATAAAGAACCCTTGTCCAGCACCAGGGTGGCACAGCGAAACCAGGCAATCCCAGAGTTAAACCCTTGCAAAGTGTACCGAACAATGACAGAATCATCAAGAAAGATGACTAAATCACCGGTATGCTGAAAAAAATATTTAGGCAAATTTCTAAGTTAGGGAATGAAGAAAATTTTCTGCATTTTACGGAAAGTGTAGAGGTAATAATATCGAAAATTTTATCACTGGCGATGATTTTGGTAATTATCGTCAGCGTTTGCGATTTGCTGGTGTTTTTAGCAAAAGAATTGGTAAACCACAGTGATAATTTGTTAAAAGACACGTTGTTTGTCATATTTGGGTTATTTTTAAATGTTTTAATTGCTCTGGAAATCTTGGAAAATATTACAGCTTATCTGAAAAAGCACGTAATTCAAGTAGAGCTAGTTATTGTAACTTCTTTGATAGCAGTATCTCGAAAAATAATCATTCTTGACCTGGAAAAGAAAACAGCAGCCGACTTGATTGGTTTGGCGATTGCAATTTTCGCGCTTTCTATCAGCTACTTGATAGTGCGGTACACAAATAAAGAAAAAGATTAATATGGGGAATTGAGAAGTGGGAATTTTAAATAACTAATATAGCAATCCTCGCATCATTCGTGAATTGCTTACTGCCTCCCCTTACCAAGGGGAGGGTTGGGGTGAGGTAAAAAATTTACGACTTATTTAGAATTGCTCTATCATATCCGGTCGATTGACCAGAAATGATATTATTCCAATAAACCAGGAGGAGGCATAATTTCAATTCTGCCTTGTTCTAAGTCCACAACTGGCACAATTTCTTCCACAAAAGGAATCAAAATTTTTGTGGATTTAGGCTCTTTAACGCGAATATTCCGTGGTTTGCGGGTATTTCTGGGGTCAGCGTTGGCTTTGGGAGTTTCCGGCTGTTTTGGCTTTTCTAATTCTGCGGCGACAGTTTCCGGCGGCGTTAGATTCGTTTCTACTTCTAAAAGGTCGTTACCTGCAGGAATAATATCACTTACCTTGCCTAGGATTTCCCCGGTTAACTGGTTAAAAACTTCCATACCGATCAAATCTTGGACGTAAAACTCATCAGATTCGAGGTAAGGTCGATCGGTCTTTTCAACAAACAACTTACAGCCCCGCAGCGCCTCAGCACTATCGCGGTCTTCCACACCCTCTAGCTCTACAGCATACAGCCCTTTGCCGGGAATGTAGCGACCGCCCAAAAACTCGATCGGTTCCGGTTCACTTTTGTTAGGGCGCAAAATCCACCGCTTCCCCGCTTCGATAAACCTTTCCGGGAAATCCGAATCGGGATAGACTCGCACTTCCCCGTCCAAACCTTGAGCTGCTACAATTTTACCGATTTCTATCCACTCAGACATAGATTATATCACTCAAATTTCTAGTAATTGATAATGGGAATTTGGTGTTTGGAATTTGGAATCCGCAATGGGGAATTGGGAAGAAAGCAACTGAAAAATGTTGAATTATTTTTATTCCTTCTTGCCTCTTCCCTCTTCCTTCTTCCTTCTTTACACTAATCCAGTTCTCAGCGCTACAACTGCTGCTTGCACGCGGTCATCCACTGCCAACTTATTCATAATACCGCGAACGTGAGTTTTAATCGTATTTGGACTCAAGTAAAGCGCCGCTGCTATCTCGGGATTGCTGTTACCTTCCACCATTAATTTTAACACCTCCAATTCCCGCTGCGACAACTGACCAAAAGTAGTTGTAGAGGCAGGTATCGGGGGTTTGAGGTGCTCGATGACAGTGCGCGCAATTTGAGGGTCAAGGTATGTAGCTCCCTCTGCTGCGGCTGCAATTGCTGCTAACAGCCTGTCTACGGAAGCACCTTTAATGCAATAAGCATCAGCACCACTAGAAAGGGCAGCAATAATTTCAGTTTCTGCCGTGTGAGAAGTTAACATTACTACTCTAACTTCTGGCAGTTGTGCTTTAATTTGCTGCGTCGCTGCTATGCCGTCGAGCCGCGGCAAACCGATATCCATCACAATAATATCAGGTTTGAGTTTCAGTGCGGCTGCTACGCCTAAATACCCGTCTTCTGCTTGTCCTACTATTTCTATTTCTGGGGAATCGGCTAAAACTTGCTCTAATCCCAGTTGCATCATCGGGTCATCTTCAACAATTAAAATTCTCATAATAATACGAAGGAAGTTCGGCAACGGATTGTGTAACGGATGTAAGGAAGAAGGAAGAAGGAAGAAGGAAGAAGGAAGAAGGAAGATTACTTAGTTGTTAATATTTTACATGAACTTCTACCGAACTAATAACAAATACCAAATAACAACTAACTAATGACTAACTTTTAAAACCTCCACGAATTCGCCCGGTACAATCCAGGTGTCCGCTGGTGGCAAAACTGCTAAACCACTTGTATTGGCGAGGTTAATTAAATTCGCTGAATTTTGGCTGCCGCTAGCAGGTTCAAATTCCCACACTCCCGCAACTAAATGTAGTTTACCCCAAACATAAGTTTCGCGCCGGCCAGGCGATCGCAATTCAGCATTACACCTAGCTTTGACAAACTCCGGCCCCCAAGCATCCGCCGCAAGCCCAGAAATTTTTCTCAAAGCAGGCACAACAAACCGCCAACAGCAGACTAAAGCCGAAACCGGATTTCCCGGCAAACCAAAATAGAGACAATCCGAACTAAAACTCGGAGAATCATCACTTTTTTCACCTCGTTTAAACTCAGCAACCGTTAAAGGTTTCCCCGGCTTAATCGCCACAGAACTAATGTGAACTTTTCCTCCCAAATCCGCCAAAATTTTCTCGACATAATCGTAGTCTCCTACCGAGACGCCCCCCGTAGAAAGCACCACATCCGCCGTCGCAACAGCCCGGGATATCGCCTTGTTTAACGCATCTTCATTATCCGGAACAATCCCCAATCGAATCGGTTCAAATCCCATTTGGGCCAACAAAACTGTCAAAGCATACTGATTCGAGTCTACCAGTTTCCCCGGTGCCAAAGGTTCGTCAGGCGATACCAATTCGTCACCCGTAGAAAAAATTGCCACCCGCAGCCGCCGATAAACTGGAACTTGAATGCACTGGGCAGTTGCTAACACCGCCATTTCTGGGGCGTTGATAACTGTACCGGGAGTTAGCAAAGGTGTTCCTGCTTGATAAAAAGCGCCTTTGTGCCTGACAAATGCTTGCGGTTTTTCAGGAGAAACTAAGATAAAAATGCGATCGCCCTCACGCCTTGTTTTTTCCTGCATTACCACCGTATCAGCACCCGCTGGCATCATAGCACCCGTAAAAATTCGCGCCGCTTGCCCCGATTGGACGGTATTTTGAGGCTGATATCCGGCTGGAATCTCTTCAACTACTTCGAGTACCACTGGTTTTTCGGCGCTACAGTTTTCCACATCAGCAAACCGCACCGCGTACCCATCCATTGCTGAATTATCCCAATAAGGAAAATCAAGGGAACCAGTTACGGGGGCAGCCAAAATGCGCCCCGATGCTGCCAGCAAGTCTACAGTTTCTACATCCCGCTGACTGTCGAGGGGTTGCGCCAAATTTAGAACGATCGATTCTGCTTCTTTCACTGACAGCATGACTGTCTCCTTGTTTTGATTACACTCCTGATTAAGTTTAGCAAAATCTCCAGAGATATTGGTGATATAATTTTTTTGTATTTTGGCAGTAAACCTAATTTTTGGTATTAATTGCTGATGACTATTTCTCGCTTGGTTGTCCGACTAAATTGTTTATCCTTCTTCCTAGTGGCGCTGCTGATACTTTTAACTCAACTTTCCGGCTTAAAAGTCAGCGATTTATTCTTTCACCCTTATTTTTCTCCCAATCCCAATGTCGCCTTGTTAACTCGGATATTCCAGATTTTATGTTCTGTACCAGTCATTGTTTGTACTTTCACCTATGGACTAGCTCAAAGTATTCAACCGCGCAATTCCGCAAATCGATTTATTCTCTTCTCCGCTCTTTTAACAGGTGGATTTCTTCTGAATCACAGTTACAGAATTCATATATATATGATAGCCTTAGGCATTCCAAAGCTAGGAGTAAGCCTTTTGTACGCCGTTGTTTTGTGCTCCTACGGATGGTTTTTTCGGCGAGAACTACAGTTGACTCCCTACCCAATATTGTTAGCTGGTTTGGGCTTGTTGTTTTTTGCGATCGGCGTCGATTCCCTGCATTTAAAAAACAAAATATTTTCCAGCTTACTAGAGGGAGTACCTAAATTGTTTAGCGAAATCAACATTGCGTTTTATTATTGGTATGTCTGTAAGTGTTTCCTCCTAAAAGCTTTATATAAAAATTTTGAGAGTTAGTTATAAGTAGATGATATAATGATATCACCAGTGCCTCCCAAAAAATACAACTCAAATCCTTCTTCCCACCTCAATAATATTTACAGCATCTGCATCGCTCGGCATTTATCCGCATTCATATACATTATGTGGCTTAAAAATCCCAACGCATCCTGATAAAATACCATGATAGCAGTTACCATCAACTTCAACTCCATAGTTAAACTAACCGACGACCAATTTTATCAACTGTGTCGCGAAAACCCCGATGTCAAATTTGAACGCAACGCCAAAGGAGAAATAATCATCATGCCACCTACGGGAGGAGAAACCGGAAGTTATAACTCAGAAATTAATGCGGATTTTGTGATTTGGAACCGACAAACCCAACTGGGAATTTGTTTCGATTCTTCAACTTGCTTCAAACTGCCCAGCGGTGCAAATCGTTCTCCCGATGTCTCTTGGATAAAAAAGGAAAGATGGGACGCACTTACTCCCGAACAAAAACAAAAATTCCCTCCCATCGCCCCAGATTTTGTCTTGGAATTAATGTCGCCCACCGATAGTTTAAAAGATACCCAAGACAAAATGCAAGAATACATGAACAACCAAGTAAAACTAGGTTGGTTAATCAACCGCAAAACCCGCCGAGTCGAAATCTATCGCCCAGGACAAGAAGTAGAAATACTGGAATCTCCCGCCGAACTTTTAGGAGAAGATGTTTTGCCCGGTTTCGTGCTAAACTTGCAGCTAGTCTGGCAATAACTAAAAAGTCTGCATCCATCAGCGTCTATTGGCGTTCATCTGCCGTTAAAAAAATCTAATGGAAACTAAAGAAACAACTTCCCTAACAGCCGAACAGCACAAACAGAAAATGCAGCGCCGCCAAGAAGTACAGGCGCAGCGCATCGCTAACTCCTCAAAAGAAAAAGGTTTAATTATAGTCAATACTGGTAACGGGAAAGGCAAAACTACAGCCGCTTTGGGAATGGTAGTGCGATCGCTCGGTCACGGATACCGCGTCGCTATAGTACAATTTATCAAGGGAGCTTGGGAACCCGCAGAAAAAGCCGTTTTTCAACTCTGGGAAAAACAGCTAGAATTCCACGCAATGGGGGAAGGCTTTACCTGGGACACGCAAAACCGCGATCGAGATATCGAAACAGCTCAAAAAGCCTGGGAAAAATCCCTAACTTTCATCTGCAATCCCGAATTTAAATTAGTTCTTTTAGATGAAGTCAATATAGCATTAAAACTAGGTTATTTGCAAGTCGAGCAAGTGCTTTCCGGGTTAGAACAAAAACCAGAAGAAACCCACATTATTTTAACAGGCAGAGGCGCCCCGCCAGCGCTAATCGAACGGGCAGACTTAGTGACAGAAATGACTTTAGTTAAGCATCCATTCCGAGAACAAGGGATTAAAGCTCAACCAGGCATTGAGTATTAATGTTGTTTGTAGTCAAGACTTTTGCGCCCCTCTAAAATTTAAAAAAGAGCTATGCTGGCAACATCAGAGTAAAAGTTGACCCCTTGCCAAACTCGCTACTCACAGTAATTTCTCCCCCCAGCATCTGAGAGTATTTCTGCGCTATTGCCAAGCCCAAACCCGTACCTCCGTACTTGCGGGTAGTCGAAGCATCAGCTTGCGTAAAAGGTTGAAATAACTTTTGTAGCTGTTCAGGAGTAATCCCAATCCCCGTATCAGTACACTTAATAATTAACTGTTCCCAATTCCCACTATTCTCGTTATTTTTTATTCTTTCAACGCTGAGTGTAACCGTTCCTTTATGAGTAAACTTAGCTGCATTACTGAGCAAATTAAACAAAATTTGAGTAAACTTAGTTTGATCGGAATACAATTCGCCAATATTATTAGGACACTCCACATTCAGGCGATTAGTGTTTCGCAAAAATAGCGGTTCAACAGTTCTGGCTACATCTTGAACTGCCTCCGACACGTCAAAAGTTTCTAATTCAAGTTCCGCGTGACCGGCTTCAATCTTCGACAAGTCCAGAATATCATTAATTAAAGAAAGTAAAAGCTGGCCTGAATTGTGAATTCTCTCCAAATCCGAAACAAAATTTTCTTCGCCCAAATCTAAAGCCTCTTCTTGCAGAATCTCGCTGTAACCGATAATCGCATTCAGAGGAGTTCGCAGTTCGTGGCTCATGTTAGCCAAAAACTGACTTTTAGCCAAACTAGCTGCTTCTGCGGCTTCCTTTGCCTTGTAGAGTTCTGCCTCGGCTTGCAAGCGGTCGGTCACGTCGTGAGCAAGCACTAATTCAGCATTTCTGCTATCAAATACCAGAGCATAAGAAGTAATTTCTACATCAATAATTGTTCCGTCTTTTTTCTGGTGCTGCCACAGACCTGCAAACTCAATACCGGCATCTACTTGGGAGATGTTTTCTAGCAATCTCGGCAGCTCTTGGGGGGGACGAATGTCCGCAACGGTCATGTTGAGAAATTCGTCGCGAGTGTAGCCGTAGTGTTGGACAGCAGCCTGATTGACGGCTATAAATTCCAGAGTTTCTAAATCGTAAACCCACATCGGATGGGGGTTATTTTTAAACAAAAGTCTGTAGCGTTCTTCCGAGGCTCGCAGTTCGGCTTCGGCTTGTTTGCGCTCGGTAATGTCGCGGACAACCGTGCAAATAATCTCGCGGCCGCCGTAGGAAATCACGCTCCCGCTCACTTCCACGTCCACGCAGGAACCGTCTCGGCGGCGGTAGAGAACTTCGCCAATTCTGAATTGTTTGTTCGTCAGCAGCAACTCGATATTGTTGTCAATTATGTCTTTAGAGTAAGCGATGATATCGTAAATAGTTAGTTGCGAAATCGCATCCAGACTGTAATCGAGCAAGTCTCTAAACGCTGTATTGGCTTCCAAAAGGCGTTTGGTTTGAGCGTCCCATAGGAAAATACAATCTGTAGCTTGCTCGACTACCGCTCGATAGCGGGCTTTTTCCTCAAGTTGTTCGCTTTCGGCTTGGGCGATCGCACTCAACATTCCGTTGATAGTATGGGCAAGGTCTGACAACTCATCTTCACCCGTAACCGGCAGTCGCACCGAGAGGTCTTGGCTGCTGCTGACGTGGTTCACTGCTTTCGCCAAACCGCTCAACCGAGACAGCACCAGACGCTCTAGCAGCAGCAGAGTGCAGCCGACCAACCCAACTCCCGCTAACGCTACAGACCCCAGCAGGTACAGCAAACTAATTTGACCTTGCCGATATATTTCTCTGGGGATATCCACCCGCAACAGCAGCGCAGGTTGGTTGTAAATATCGCGGATCAGGGCGTAACCCGCGATCGACTCTTCGCTTAAAGGACGCACCAAAATCGGCTTTTTTTCCGACAGTTTCTCCCGCGCTTTCTGAAAGTCAGCAGGCAACCCAGGCTCATTAACGCTGTGTACGATTAGCGGCAAGCGAGTAATTTTAGAAAGCTTCGCAATGCCCGCAGCATCCAAGTTGCGCCCGAATATCAGCGTACCTCGGATCGGGCCGGTGCTTTTAGTCCTGACAATTGGCCGGGAAGTAATCAGTATTGGCCCTGACGGTAGCAGCAGGATACCAGCGAGGCTGCTTTTGGCGTTGCGGTGCTGCAACAGCGGGTCGCTGAGAGAAATGCGCCGTTTTAATGCTTCTGGAACAGGCGTTAATTTCAGCTTTTCGCTGTCTAAACCCCTACCGTAAACTATTTGGCCAGAAGTATTGACAAATACGGCTATATTAACTCTTATATTAGCCAGCCCTTCTGGAATTAAATTGGAGGCAATGAATTTTGAGTTGCGGTTTTGGATAAAATCGTAGGTGTCGTTCCAGGCCGACCAGTCGGCAAAGCGCGAGTTGAAGTCGTCTGCCGTTTGCCCGAATACGCTGAGCACTCCCTTGACAACCTGTGTGGCTTCTTGTTCCTCTGCTTTGATCAGGCTGCCCAAGAGGATGCTTGAGGAGGCGACATACAGAATGCCAGTCAATGCAGCGATGGTAATGCCAACGATCGATAGTGTTTTCCGACGCAGTTTCATCTTGCCATGTGTGTGGTGTCCGTCCGAAATTCTCAACTCAGGAGCAATTTTACCGCTGTTTCCTGAACCCTGACTGGTGGCGCAGCGCGTGTTTCCTACTTTTCCCACACCTGCTGTTTGTGAGATTCTTTGCAAATACCCAAGATGCGCCGATCGTTGTCGCTGATGGTGGAAATTGGGTAATACTGTTGCAGATTTACGGAGTAGGGAGAGCGACTGCCGTCGTAACTGTCAACTACTGTTAAATTTAACTGAGTTCGATCGCTTGTGCCGTAAAAACAGTAAAAAGCAGACCGAGGCAGGTAAAAAGCTCCGACTACCTTACTCTGCCGCATTTCCAATACCAAATATTCTTGTTTAATTTCATCTGGCTTGCTCGACTGGCCGTAGAGGTAAATGCCATCTGCTAAACCTGTGCTAGCTGTATCTGGCGCAGGATTTGGGGGAGATTGCGAGCTTAAAACGCCGGATTTGATGTCCGAGTCCTGTACCAGGCGTGCGGGGAATGCGATGCTGAAGTTACCGGGCGAGAGAGCAAGCACGATCGCAATCGCTTCTAAACTTCCTGTCAATATCAAATAAGTCAAAACCACTCCAGACCCCAAAATTTAAAATACCTGGTTCCAAGCGCCTCTTGTACCAGTTTCACAAAGATCGTAGAGAAACCGGGTATTTGGCTTAATGTTGGCTATTAACTTGAAGGAACAATCGCCCGCCCGGTTCCTGAACTTAAATGTAAGATTAGTTTGGACAAATTTTGCGTCCGCCCCGATCGGGCGATCGAGCCGTCAAATGATACCATTTTAGATTTTAAATTTTATAGTCCTGGACGCATATACTACGATTTTCTGTCTGCAGACAACGTAGTGAAGCAATCTCAAACCCTTGATTTAAGCTCGATAGTGCGTAAGTCGTGTTTTAGATTAAAGAATGGAATAATTGGGAATGACCTCTTGCCTAATTGTGTGAATCACGGGCTTACAGTTACATTTTTTTTTCAAACTGGTATAGACGTAAAAAAAGTTGAGATTTTGGGAAATCTCAACTTTTTTAGTGACTAACTAGCCAAGTATTCTCGGACTTGAGATTGGCGGCGTCGCAGGTGGGCGAGGGCTTGATGTTCTAGCTGCCGCACCCGTTCCCGGCTGAGATTGAGGCGTTCTCCCACTTTCGCCAGAGACATTTCTGTGCCGTCTTCCAAACCGAAGCGCAGAATTATCACATCTCGCTGCTGGGGGGTCAGTTCTGATATCAAAGTATCGAGGTCTTGCCGCAGTAATTCCGAGGTAATGTAGTTGTCGGGAGATGCAGTTTCGTCTTCTAAGAGTTCTTGCAGTTCGGTATCTTGGTTGTCTCCTACCCGCAAGTCCAAAGAAACTGGATGTCTTGCCATCAGCAGGTATTCCCGAATTTGGGAAGGGTGCAGTTCCAAGGCCGCGGCAATTTCCCCGGGGGAGGGAGACCGGCCCAACTGCTGGGTAAGTTCCCGCTGCACTTTTTTGATTTTGTTGAGTTTTTCGGTGATGTGAATTGGCAATCGAATTGTGCGGGCGTGTTGCGCGATCGCGCGGGTAATTGCTTGCCGAATCCACCAGTAGGCATAGGTAGAAAATTTGTATCCCCGCATCGGGTCAAATTTTTCAACTCCTCGTTCTAAACCGAGGGTGCCTTCTTGGATTAAATCCAAGAATTCCATATTGCGTTTCTGGTATTTTTTGGCGATCGCGACTACTAGCCGCAAATTCGCTTCAATCATCTTTTGCTTGGCGCGCCGCCCTATGTGTAAGATCCGGCTAAGTTCGGGTTCGGTCAACTCCATTTCGGCAGCCCACTCTTGATCCGTCAGATCCCGCTGCCATTCTTTAGCAAGTGCTTGTTTTGCTTCGATTAATTTCATCATTTGCTGCACCTGCTTCCCGAAAACAATTTCTTCTTCTCGGGTTAGCAGAGGTACGCGACCGATCTCGTGCAGATAGGTACGAACCGTATCCGTTGAGGAGTATGGCCGGCTGCCCATGCGATCGGCTTTCACTGTTTTGTTTTTGGGGGTTATGGTGGACATGGGTGAGTATTGCACTCCTTGTAACAACAGATAAAAAGTTGGTGATACCCTGTCCCACTTTTGCAAGTGGGATAAAGACTGCGACAAAGGGGATGTTTCCCCTCCTGTTTATCGGTGACGATCGGTAGAAGCTTTTTGTTTGGGATTACTTTTATGCTGGATTTTTCAGTAATCCCCGTCGATTTCCGGTAGCTCGCTAGCTTTAACGGCTAGTTCAAGGCGAAGTGGAGCAAGAGTTTAGTTTTCTCAATATTATTCCCAATTTTGAGGATCGTAAAGGGTAAAAACCTCTGTCTTAAGGTCAAGATTCTACATTTTTCCTTAAGGTTTTGAATTCCCTGTTAGTTTTAACTGCCACTTAACTTCACAATACTCATGCAAACAGACTCATGCAATTCGAGGGCTTTGTTTTGCTCTCTGTTCCATCATCGCTTGAAATTTTCTCGCTGCCTAGATGCTGGGATGCGAGATAACCGAACTCGATCGCCGTATTAGAGGCGAGTAACTGTTTAAAATATTTATTGACATTTTTATTTAAATATGTTAACCAAATTCGGCTACGAGTAACGACAAGGTGTATAAAGGCTGGCTGTTGCCCTGTTTGACTTTCATTGTGCTGCGAGGCTCCATCATCTCCATCATGTTTAAGCTTAGGCAAATTTTGGGCAGTTAGGGATGAGGGGTGAGGGGGTGAAAGGGGAAAAGCTTCTGACTGAAAGCTGGGGTCTAATTTTTTTGACGTTCGATCGCACTTTTTCGTTTATAACTGAGGCAAAAATTAGATATTTATGTCATTACCAGCGATCGCCAATTGTTCCCAAAGACTAATTTACAGTAACATTTGCCTAAGTTCTGTAATGAATCTAGGAGTTGTCAATCTAAAATCCCAAATCCATTTTAGCAGATTCTGCCTCGGCAAATACTTGTTCATCGGGCATTTCTTGCCAGTCAATATCCCCAATTTCTCTGTAGAATTGCTCGTCATAGGGGCGAGTTTGCACGACTACGGGCATGGGTACGGCGTGTCCCAAAACTAATGCTTGCTGTTTGGAGTCGAGTTTTGCCAAAACTGAACGCAAACTCTGCCCTCCCGAAACGCCGGTAAAAATAGCATCGATGTCTTTATCATCGTTTAGCAAAGCAGTAATGCGCGTTCCGACTTGCGACATGACTTCGGCATCGATGCCAGAAGGACGCTGGTCTACAATCAGCAGGGTGACAAAGTATTTTCGCATTTCTCGGGCGATCGTACCGAAAATAGTCGATCGCACGATCGCCGGATCGAGAAAGCGGTGAGCTTCCTCTATGGTAATCACCAACGGCTGCGGGCGATCGCACGGATTTTTACTCTGCAAAAACTTCTCTGCTTTCCGCACATAAGCTTGGTGAATGCGGCGAGTAATCACGTTTGCCGCCAACATATAGGACAGCAAATCCGAGTGC
Organism: Microcoleus sp. MON2_D5; assembly: GCF_036701905.1. NCBI lineage: Bacteria > Bacillati > Cyanobacteriota > Cyanophyceae > Oscillatoriales > Microcoleaceae > Microcoleus > Microcoleus sp. MON2_D5. The sequence continues at coordinate 72,021 of NZ_JAUBRM010000006.1, read as the reverse complement.
GAACCGAACTCAATTACTACATTTTTTCCACCATCTAAACACTGCAAGACTTCAGTTACATAATTTTTCGGACAGCGTTTCCGAATGTATTTCAAATCATTCAGTCGCTCTAATTTGCGCTGCAAAGCCATAATCGAAGATTTATTTCCCCGCTTTTCTTCGCAAAACATTTGGATATCTTCGTTGGTCATTTCCAACAACTTGTTGATCCAACCACTTCCCAACTCATTTCGCAAAATAATCGCATTTTCGATACTAGCTTCCGACAAATTTAACTCGCGCTGCACTAGCGCGATGTCTTCCACTTCAATTTGATCGAAACTCAAAAACAACTCTTGAGCGTCGCGGACTCCCCGGCGTTTGGTCGATTCTGGATCAAGGGTATAAATCTGAATTTTATCGGGAAACAACTGCCGCAAACCTTTAACAGTGCTGAACTGTTTCCCTTCCGAAACAGCTTCCCACCCGTACTCCGAGTGCATATCGAAAATTAAATTAACAGCAGCTTGCTTGCGAATAATTCCCGATAGAAGCAAGCGAGTCAGAAAAGATTTTCCCGTCCCCGACTTGCCAAAAACCCCGTTGCTGCGTTCCACAAATCGGTCTAAATCCAAGCACACAGCAACGTCCATGTCAATCGGTTTGCCGATCGCAAAATTGCGGCGATACGGGTCATCTTCCCAGCCAAAAACTGCCCGAAAATCAGTTTCTTTGGCATCAAACACCTGCGAAAAGTGGCTGGGAATAGTTTTGACAGGCAGCAATTCAATATCCGCACCGGTGTGTGACTCAAAAGAAGCCAAATTTCCTAACGCGAGCTTATTCTCGCGAACTCCGCCGTTTTTCGTCGGGTCGAAAATTGCCTGCTGTTTTTCTCGTTCAGCAGTCAACATCAACATCGGCGACAGTTCGATCGTACCGTAGGTGCTGCTACCGGCTAGCACTGCGAGAAGAAAATCGTCGTCTGGATTGGGAGGATTGGATAAAATGCGGGCGCTAGAAGTTCCGAGAGACACGTCGGTGAGCATACAGAAAAAGTGCGATCGCACCCCCCGCACTACTAGAAATTTCCCCACCCTCATATCTTCCACCGAAACGTCGGCGTGCAGTCGCACTTCTAATCCCTTGCTCAGAGAACCTTGAATAACAGAGCCTAACGGTCGATCCATTTTAGATTTTAGATTTTAGATTGTAGATTGTTAATAATCGAGCAATTTTCGATGGGCGATTTTTTATTTTAGATTTTCGATTGTTAACAGTCAACTAATTACCATTCCGATCCTAGTGGCAATTTAAAAAAAACTCGGACTCAGATCTATATCGGCCAAATCGGTTTCGCTCAAATAAGCATCGGTCAAAAATACCCCTTTTAAACTTGCGCCTTTGAGGTTAGTACCTTTCAGGTTAGCACCTCTGAGATTAACTCGGAATAAATGAGCATCGCTCAAGTCTGCCTCAGTTAAATCTGCTCCCTCCAAATTTACTCTCATCAAATCTGCTTTTCGGAGGTCAGCTTCGGTTAAGTTAGCGCCGCTGAGGTCAGCTTTTGTCAAGTCTACACCTCTCAAGTCTGCCCCGCTCAAGTTAGCGAACAGCAAAGTAGCTCCCGTGAAATCTGTCTCCCTCAAATCGGCATCGCTTAAATTAGCGCCGCTGAGGTCAGCCCTTGTTAAGTCTACACCCCGGAGGTCAGCAGAACTCAAGTTTACTTGGTGTAAAATTGCGCCGCTTAAATCGGCTCCTCTCAAATCTGTTTGCTCCAAGTTTGCACCTTTGAGGTAAGCTTTTTTTAAGCTAGCTCTGCTGAAGTCTACATTTTTGAGATTAACCGAACTTAAGTTAGAACCGCTCAAATTAGCTCCGCTTAAATCTGACCCGTTTAAGTCGGCTCCGGTTAAGTTTACCCCTTGCAGCGATACGTTGGGAGCAATTAAATAAGCTCCGCCCAGAGCGGGGTCAATGCCTTCTGAAAACAATGTTTTCTTGCTGTAAACAGCTTTCTCCAAAATCGTGCCGCTCAAACTAGCTTCCCTCAAGTCCGCTGCGCTGAGGTTGGCTCCTGCTAAGTTGGCCCGATCGAGTTTTGCGCCAAATAAAATAGCTTTGTATAAGTTTGTCCGCCGCAAATCGGCTCCTTTTAAATCGGCTTCGGTCAAATCTACCATAGCCAGATTTAAGCCAGGGAGCGAAGCATTGGGAGCTAGCAAAAATGCTCCCATTGCACCCGGATCAATATCCTCGGGAAAGATAGTCCGGTTGTTGTATACCGCCTTGTCTAAAATGGCCCCGCTCAACTGAGAACCGCGCAAATCGGCCCCACTGAGGTTGGCTCTGGTTAAGTTGGCTTCATGGAGATTTGCTCCAACTAAATTAGCTTTGATCAAACTTGCTTGTTTGAGGTTGGCGCCGGTGAATTCGGCTCCTACGAGATTAGCTTCTCGGAGGACAGCACCAGTCAAATCAGCTCTAGTGAGGTTAGCTAAATTAAGAAATGATTCAGCTAAATCCGCCCCGCTGAGATTAGCGCCGCTGAGGTCGGCTTCAATCAGGTCTGCATACCTGAGCATAGCGCCGCTGAGGTTAGTTTCTCGGAGATCGGTGCCTCTGAGGTTGGCTCCCCGGAGTTCCGCACCGCCGAGGTTGGTGCCTTTAAGTGCTTGTCCCCTGAGGTCGAGTCGGTGCAGAAAGTCACCAACGTTCATTTCCATGTCAAATTCACCCTCTCTATTCCGATACTTTTTTCCTAACCTTTGAAATCAAGTTAGATATTCTGAAAGTACCTTTGCTGAGTTCTGGTCAAAACCATTGTAATCATCAATAGCCACAACTGGCGCATCTGGCGGATAGTGTTCTGGAATATCGTCAATGGCTACCCAAGGTGAGTTTTCTGCTTGATTTTGTCGAAGATACTCAAGAACTTCCTGGTGTCGTAAATATTTGTGTTGGTGAATATTTTTGGGGTTTAGAAAAGGGGTGATTCCGATAATACGCATAGCGATATCTGGTGAAAATAATGGCGGGATTACCTCGAAGGGGAATATTTCACGCCAGGAAGATGAAATTACTACTCGCGCATTAGGATAGGAACGAAGGACATTTTTAAAGTGATTATGGCAACCTGAATTAAATTTCATTATATCTGTTGGCAAGCTCGCTCTTTCATTTCTTCTGTCAGGAATAAGTACACCATCAATGTCTAAAAAAATTAACATTAACTAAAAGTCCTAGTAAATAATTTAAGAACTATTAATACTGCTTAAGAAGATAAATGTGCATCGACGATTCTCTCTCAAGTATTCGCTACATCGACTTGTTAGACTGCCATCAACATTGTTATTAACTGTTTTTATTGGTGGCTGCTTTCTGACGAAAGGAAGATGCTGGTATCAACAAGTATTATTCTGAAATTCACAGTTTTTCTTGGCTTCTGCCTTCCCCCCCGCTGGGGTAGGGGGGGGTTGGCTTCTACCTTCTGCCTTCAGGCAACAGGAGCAAAACTGTAGATTTTTTGAGGTTCGAGCCGATCGCAAATTCCGGTTAATTCCGACAAAAGGAATGTCTCGCGATCGAGCTGGACTTGCAGGGTTTTGAGCGGATCTCCACCGGAGGAAACCATGAATTCTAATGTTTGCAAATTCGGCTGAGTGCTGATTTCGCCCAGAATTTTGCCGATCGCCCTGACGTAAGGATGGTTTGGATCTTTGTACCAATCGGGGGCTGCGAGTCCGGCTTGATCGAAGCCGAGGTGAACGATGAGAGAGCCTTCTCCGAAAAGGGCTATTCCCACCGGCCGCGCTTCTTCTTGTAGCAGCAAGTGCTGGCTAGCAGCCAAATGCCGCAACTTTTCGAGGTGTTCGTACCGATTTTGAATGGCAGAATCTTCCTCTTTTCCTTCTGCTTTCTGGCTTCTACCTTCTTCCTTCGTTTCGTCCCACTGAATAGCCACTGTTACTAAATAAGTTTGCAGTAGCATATGACCGAGTTTTTCGGCTTTTGTTGCCAGATAGATCGAGTTGTAATCTGTGGCTTCAATTAGTAAGGGGACGCGATCGGCTACTTCAATGCCGTAACCTTTCAAACCCGCAATTTTGCGCGGGTTGTTGGTAATCAACCGAATTTTTTTAACTCCCAAATCGTTGAGCATTTGTGCTCCGACGCCGTAGTTCCGCAAGTCGGCGGGAAATCCCAACCGTTCGTTGGCTTCTACCGTATCCAATCCCAAATCTTGCAGCGAGTAAGCTTTTAGTTTATTTACCAATCCAATACCCCGACCTTCTTGGCGCAAGTAAACGATGACGCCAGAACCGACATTTTCGATCATTTTCAGTGCCGCTTGCAGTTGCATCCGGCAGTCGCAGCGCAAGGAACCCAAAGCATCGCCGGTCAGGCATTCGGAATGCACCCGCACCATCACGGGTTTGTCTTTAAATTCTGCGGGGTCGCCCTTGACAATAGCAACGTGTTCTGAGTTGTCTTGGGTGTCGCGGTAGGCGTAAATCATAAACTCGCCGAATTGAGTGGGCAATTTGGCGACGGTTTCGCGGCGGACGAATCGATCGTGCTTGAGTCGGTAGCTAATTAAGTCGGCAATACTGATTATTTTGAGGTTGTGGAGTTTGGCGTACTCGATTAATTCCGGCAACCTCGCCATCGAACCGTCGGGGTTTTGAATTTCGCAGATCACGCCGCTGGGATACAGGCCGGCGAGTCTGGCGAGGTCAACGGAGGCCTCGGTGTGACCGGCGCGTTTGAGGACGCCACCGTCGATCGCCCGCAGGGGGAAAATGTGACCGGGACGGCGCAAGTCTTGAGGTTTGGTGTCCGGGTGGATGGCTACTTGGATGGTGCGGGCTCTGTCTTCGGCCGAGATACCGGTACTGACGCCGTTGACTGCATCGATGCTGACAGTGAAGGCAGTTTGGTTGTTGTCGGTATTTTTGCTGACCATGAGGGGCAGTTCCAGGCGATCGAGCCTTTCGCCACTCAAGGCTAGACAAATCAAACCCCGCGCGTTCACGGCCATAAAGTTGATGTTGTCGGGGGTGGCGAATTGGGCGGCACAAATCACGTCGCCTTCGTTTTCGCGATTTTCGTCATCGACTACTACCACCATGCGACCTGCTTTGAGGTCTGCGAGGGCGCTGTCGATCGAGTCAAATTGAAATAATTGTGTTGAGGAGTTGTTATTTGGCACTGAGGAGTTCAAGCTATAAAATGTTATGGAAATAGAATGTATTTGTGATTGTAACCTTTTGTTTCCGACAGGGCGATTCCGCAGTCCAGATGAGTTTGACAATATTTCTAAACTCACTTACTATAAATTTTACACTTTGTCAACAAAATATCTCCCCAATATTTCATGAGCTTGACTGATATCGCGAAGATTTTAGGTAAACCGTACTTTCAAGCTCCTAATTGCTTAATTTATAACATGGATTGCTTGGAAGCATTGAAGCTGCTGCCCGATCAATTTGTAGATTTAACCGTTACCAGCCCGCCTTATAACATCGGCAAAGAGTACGAAAAATCCTTGGTGTTAGATGAGTATTTAAACTGGTGCGAGCAGTGGATAGCAGAGGTTTACCGGGTAACGCTCGATTGAGGAGCGTTTGGGCTGAATTTAGGCTATTTGTCAATTCGCGATCGGGCAAAAGCAATTCCGATTTCCTACCTGCTTTGGGACAAAGTGCCTTTTTATCTGATTCAAGAAGTTGTCTGGAATTACGGCGCGGGAGTTGCGGGCAGCAAGTTCTTTTCACCCCGCAATGAAAAGTTTCTCTGGTATCTAAAAAATCAAGATAAGTATACATTTAATTTGGATGAATAGCTCTTCTGGATTTGTGGTGGAAACGGTAGTGTGAGCGTCTCGCTGACGCAGGATTTCCGGCCTGTACCACGGGAAGTTTTATTTTTATAATCACCTAAAACTCAGGATAGCCGTCTAGCCTGTTGAAAAATTCTCGGCGTTGCGGATTTACGGTATGAAAGGCTAAATATGCCAGTTATAGAAACCAGTATCCACAAGGAGACTGAGGTTGTGGCATTTCCATAAACGGAGGAGAGTGAGGTTGTGGCATTTCCATAAACGGAATTGTTACCTTCTGCTAGCGCTTCTAAATAATCCTTCCGGAGTTGCTGGTTACGGTATGAAAAGCTAAATATAGAACCCATTTGACATCTTTTCTTAAAAAATGAGGCACACAAACAAGCCGTCTTACATAAGTCAATAGCCACAAGACGAGAAATCATGAAGCGATGGTGGCAAAAAAGCTGAAAGCCATATCACACAAAGTTTACGTTTACAGCAATAGATGTTAAATGGGTGCTATAGAAATCATACAAACCAGTATCCACAAGGATTTTGAGTTTCTAACTTATTTTTTTCATACCCTGATTAAGCAACGCCAAATTCTCCTCTTATTCGTTTGTCTTATGAGTAACAGCCCCCGCGTCAAAACAATTCTGATTCTGGCAGCCAATCCCAAAAACACTGCTCCCTTGCGATTGGAGCGAGAAATCCGGGAAATTGACGAAGGATTACGACGGGCCAATAAACGAGAACTGTATAAATTAGAACAAAAATTGGCAGTGCGTTCCCGTGACTTTTACCGGGCTATCTTAGATTATCAACCGAATATTGTTCACTTTTGCGGACATGGTGCGGGAGAAGATGGAATAGTCCTAGAAGATGATACTGGAAAAATGGAGCTGGTGCAGACAAATGCCCTCGCCGATATGTTTAAACCGTTTGCCAAAAAAGGTGTAGATTGCGTAGTTCTCAATGCTTGTTATTCGGAAGTACAGGCGGAGGCAATTAGCCAATACGTTAATGATGTAGTTGGCATGAAGAGAGCCGTAGGAGATAGAGCAGCCGTTGCCTTTGCTGTAGCGTTTTATGATGCGATTGCGGCTGGGTGGGAGGTAGAAGAAGCATGCGAGTTAGGTCGTTCTCAGATGATGAGCTTTGGGGAAAACGAAATTCCTGTTCTCCACAAAAAAAAATTACCTAATTCGGCGATTGATGATATTGCAATTAATTTTGAAGAAGTTATTCCGCCTAACCCTTACCAAGGATTAGCTGCCTTTGGAGAAGAAGATGCAGACTTCTTTTTTGGGCAAGAAAAATTTGTGAATAATTTAGCGGAAGTAACGCACAAACAACCGTTGGTGGCGGTGGTTGGGCCAAGTGGCAGCGGTAAGTCTTCTGTGGTATTTGCGGGATTAATTCCCAAATTGCGAAAAGAGGGAAACTGGTTAATTGAAATTTTCCGTCCGGGGAAAGAACCGTTTTTGCCGTTAGCGTCTGCCTTGGTGCGGCAATTAGAACCAGAAGCAGGTGAAACTCAACAACTGCGGGAAGCGGTGGGATTAGCAGGCGATCTGCAGCAAGGTAGAATCACTTTGCAGCAAGCGGTATCTCGGATTTTAGAGCGCAACTCAGGTAAACGGTTGTTGTTGGTTGCAGACCAATTTGAGGAACTGTACACGCTTTGTCAGGTGAAGGAAGAACAGGAACGCTTTGTTAATGAGTTGCTAAGGGCGATCGCTCAAGAAAATATTACCTTAGTTTTGACGTTACGGGCTGACTTTTACGGTTATGTGCTTTCCTATCGTCCGTTGCGGGATGCCTTGCAAGAGTATACACCGCAATTACTCAGTTCCATGAAGCGGGAAGAATTACAGGCAGCAATTGAATCACCCGCTCAAAATTTGAAAGTACAGTTAGAACCGCGATTAACCCAACGCATTCTCGATGATGTGGGGCAAGAACCGGGGAATTTGCCATTATTAGAATTTGCCCTAACTCGCTTGTGGGAAAAGCAAATCAATCGAGAGTTAACTCACCAAGCTTATGAAGAAATTGGCGGGGTGAAAAAAGCCATTGCCAATCATGCCGAACAGGTTTATCAAAAATTGAGTGAAACACAGAAAAAGCAGGCACAGCGAATATTTGTGCAATTAGTGCGTCCGGGGGAAGGAACAGAGGATACTAGGCGCGTTGCTACCCGTGCGGAAGTGGGGGAAGATAACTGGAATTTGGTCAGTTATTTGGCGGGATATCCAGCGCGTTTGGTAGTGACGGGACGGCTTGAACCGGAAGATACGGTAGAGGTAGTGCATGAAGCGCTAATTCGAGAGTGGGGAACTTTGCGCGAGTGGATGAATACGAACCGTGAGTTTCGGACTTGGCAAGAACGGTTGAAGGTGGCCCTGCGGGAGTGGAAAAATAATAACTATGACGCTGGGGCTTTGTTGTGGGGCGCGTTATTGAGTGTGGCAGAAGAGTGGTTGCGTAAACGCGCAGATGAAATGACGCAGGAGGAGCAAGCTTTTATTCAGGTTAGCGTTAAAGAACGGGATAGAGAGAGACAGGAACGGGAACGCGGACGGCGACTAACGATTATCGGGCTAAGTGGCTTTTCGGCGATAACTTTGGGTTTAGCAGGGTTAGCTAGTTTTGGTTTGTGGCGTGCTGCTATTAATGAAATTAATTTTCTGGCTCAATATTCCGATGTGCTTACTGGGTCAAAAGCTGTCAAAACAATTTTAAAAGCGGTTGTGCAAATGCAACGTACACCCTGGGTAGATGCTGATACTCACAGCCAAGTAGAACTGTCATTATTAAATACAGTTTCCAATGTGGCAGCACCAAACACCTTGGGGGGACACGCGAACTCGGTTAATGCTGTCAGTTTCAGCCCCAATGGCAAGCTGCTGGCCACTGGCAGTTTTGACAACACCGTGAAACTGTGGGATACCTCCACTGGCAAAGAAATTAAAACCCTCACCGGACATACAAACTCGGTTAATGCTGTCAGTTTCAGCCCCAATGGCAAGCTGCTGGCCACTGGCAGTCGTGACAACACCGTGAAACTGTGGGATACCACCACCGGCAAGCAAATTAAAACCCTCACTGGGCATACAGACAGGGTTTGGGCTGTCAGTTTCAGCCCCAATGGCAAGCTGCTGGCCACTGGCAGTTTTGACAAAACCGTGAAACTGTGGGATACCACCACCGGCAAGCAAATTAAAACCCTCCCTGGGCATAAAAACCCGCTTTTAGCTGTCAGTTTCAGCCCCAATGGCAAGCTGCTGGCTACTGGCAGTTCTGACAAAACCGTGAAACTGTGGGATACCACTACCAGCAAGCCAATTAAAACTTTCGCTGGGCATACAGGCTGGGTTACGGCTGCCAGTTTCAGCCCCAATGGCAAGCTGCTGGCCACTGGCAGTGGTGACAACACGGTGAAACTGTGGGACACCACCACCGGCAAGCCAATTAAAACCCTCACTGGGCATACAGACTGGGTTTTAGCTGTCAGTTTCAGCCCCAATGGCAAGCTGCTGGCTACTGGCAGTTCTGACAAAACCGTGAAACTGTGGGACACCACCACCGGCAAGCAAATTAAAACCCTCACTGAGTATAAGTCGGTTTTAGCTGTCAGTTTCAGCCCCAATGGCAAGCTGCTGGCCACTGGCAGTGGTGACCACACCGTGCCACTGAGTGATTACAACACCGTAAAACTGTGGGATACCACCACCGGCAAGGAAATTAAAACCCTCACTGGGCATACAAACTGGGTTTTAGCTGTCAGTTTCAGCCCCAATGGCAAGCTGCTGGCCACTGGCAGTGCTGACAAAACCGTGAAACTGTGGGATACCACCACCGGCAAGCCAATTAAAACCCTGACTGGGCATACAGACTGGGTTAATGCTGTCAGTTTCAGTCCCAATGGTAAGCTGCTAGCCACTGGCAGTTCTGACAAAACCGTGAAACTGTGGGATACCACCACCGACAAGCAAATTAAAACCCTCACTGGGCATACAAACTTGGTTAGGGCTGTCAGTTTCAGCCCCGATGGCAAGCTGCTGGCCACTGGCAGTGATGACAACACCGTGAAACTGTGGGATACCACCACCGGCAAGCCAATTAAAACCCTCACTGGGCATACAGACTTGGTTAATGCTGTCAGTTTCAGCCCCAATGGTAAGCTGCTAGCCACTGGCAGTTCTGACAACACGGTGAAACTGTGGGATACCACCACCGGCAAGGAAATTAAAACCCTCACTGGGCATCCAAACCCGGTTAGTGCTGTCAGTTTCAGCCCCAATGGCAAGCTGCTGGCCACTGGCAGTGCTGACAACACCGTGAAACTGTGGGATACCACCACCGGCAAGGAAATTAAAACCCTCACTGGGTATCCAACCTGGGTTAATGCTGTCAGTTTCAGCCCCAATGGCAAGCTGCTGGCCACTGGCAGTGCTGACAACACCGTGAAACTGTGGCGGTTAGATTTTGATTATTTACTCAAGGAAGGATGCAATTTTATAGACAATTACCTCATACCTAATCCTAATGATGAAGAGGCCCTGGAAATTGACAGAAATTTATGCAAGAAGCTTTGATAGTTTTAGATAGAAAAGTGCATAAAAACCCCCACTTTACTCCTATATAAAAATAAAATCTTTCCTAAACCCCTTACCCAGCCTCTACCATGACAAACCAAACCCCCAACTTCTACGCCCTCCTCATCGGTATCGATTTTTATTTTCCCCATGAGTTACCCGATGGACGTTACAAAAACCTGCGGGGATGCGTCCAAGATATCAACCATATCGAAACCTATTTAAAAACTACTTTTAACCTCACCCCCGACCAAATTATTAAACTCACTGCAACTGCTTATGAAAATCCCAACCAACCCAAAGAACCCCCAGACATCTTACCCACTTATGAAAATATTGTTGCTAAATTAAAAGAAATAACAGCTAAAGCCCAACCGCAAGATCGAGTCTATATTCACTACTCTGGTCACGGCGGACGGGCGAAAACAATTTTTGAAAGCCTCAAGGGTTTTGGGGGTTTAGATGAAGCCTTAGTTCCGACAGATATCGGTCAACCCAATTCCCGCTATTTGCGCGATTTGGAATTTGCTAAATTGCTGGAAGAAATGGTGGAAAAAGAGTTGGTTGTCACCCTCGTACTCGATAGCTGTCATTCCGGTGGTGCAACGAGAGAAATGAGCGGAGATGACCGGATTCGCGGGGAAGGGTTTATTGATACCACTCCTCGACCTAGGGATAGTTTAGTCGCATCGCTTCAGGAATTAGCCCAAAATTGGCAAACTGCAACAGAAAATAGCCGCAATATTACGGTTGTCAATGGCTTGTTACCCGAACCGAAAGGTTATACCTTAATCGCTGCTTGCCGGGAGCATGAATTTGCTTATGAAAAGGTTTTTGAAGGGACGGAACGCAACGGTGCTTTGACTTATTTTTTATTAAAAGCTTTGCGGCAACACGGGACAGAAATTTCTGTAGAGGATGTGTTCGATAAAATTTCTAATCAAGTTCACAAGGAATTTGTACGACAAACACCCATGTTGATGGGAGAGACCGATCGCACTTTTTTTGGTGGTCAATCTGTTGGTGCTAGCCGTAAGGTGCCGGTGATGAAAGTAGATATTAATAAAAACCGAGTACAACTACAAATGGGTCAAGCTAGCGGTATTAAAAAAGGGGCAAAATTTGATATTTTTAAATTCAGAACTAGGGATTTTAAAGATAGTGAGAACCGCATCGCAACCGCTAAAGTAGTAGAATTGGGAGCATCGGACTGTTGGGCAGAAGTAACACAGCTATTTGGTTTCCGAACCATCAATAATAAATTAGCAGAAGGAATGCTCGAAATCGGTTCGCCTGCTGTCTATTTAGGGCCAGGATTAAAACAAATTCGCAAAGTTCGCCTTCTCTTACCTGACCCGTTACCACAATTTCCTGGTGTCCATAATGTAGCCTCACTTTCTCATAGTATCGAAACTCAAAAACAGGAAGTAGAAGGTCATCGCTGGATAGAATTTTGCTCTGAAACAGAAACAGATGAGAATGTAGATTATTTTGTTGCCCTCAATTCAGAAGGGGAATATGGGATTTTAGATGCAAATAAAGAACCCCTCAAAAATCTGATTTTTCCGATAAGAATTGATGAACCTGAAGCCACAGCAAGGCTAATTAATCGCTTAATCCATGTTGCCAGATATGAGACTATTTGGGAGCTGGATAATGAGGATGCTTTTGCTCCCTTAAATGGCAAACTTAAGGTTGAGTTAGTTAAATCAGTAAAACGAGAACAAATAGTTTTGAATGCTGATGGTAAGGTGCCGATTTTAGAAGAAGGTGAAGAGAATGTTACCCTAGTGATTCGCAATGACTCTCATTTAACATTAAATATCACCATGTTGGATCTTCAGGAGGATTTTAGTATAGTTAAAAGTTATCCCAAAAAAGCAGATTATGAATGTTTGGCTCCTGAAAAAGAGATAAACAGAAAACTCAACATATCATTACCAGAAAATTATCGGGAAGGGGTAGAAGTTATTAAGGTATTTGCGACGGTGGATGCAACAAATTTTCAATTGTTAGAGTTGCCGGCTTTAGACCAACCTCGACCAGGAGTTGGGGATAAAAAACCGACCAATGCTTTAGAACAGTTATTAACAGCGGTTGTGGATGAAGAAAATCCTAAGCGGAAGATTACGGTTGTGACTGATGCGAGTGAGGAATGGACGACGGAAAAGTTGGAAGTGGTGGTGAAAAAGAGTCGGGTTTGATGTAGAGAATTTTTTAAGAATGCTGCCAAAGCCTATATCCATCTGTTGTCATTTGTGTTTTTCTGCGGTTGTAAGTCAAAAACTTGTTATTCCTGGAAAATATTAGCCTCATCCTAATCTTAATCCTTTTTCAACATAAAAAGTTAAACAGGACTTACGCAACTGGCACTCAATCAAAGCCACAACTGGAATGAATCGGATGAAGCCTGTGAGACGACCCAGCCAACTCCTGAAGTTGCTCAATGGTACGTGTTTCGCAGCGGTGAAGCCAAAGGGCCCTATACCAAATTGCAATTATGGGAGGTTCAGGAAATCACAGCCCGAACCAAAGTGCGGCGCGGGGAAGCCGAGTGGCAGCGCGCCGGTGAAATTCCAGAACTAGCGTCGTATCTCACTCAAAAATAAGGCGCTATCCCGAAAAAACTATTCTCGGCGGGGCTGAACCCTTCTACACAGCTTCAAATATTCAGGTCGAACAGATGTCACCAATCTCGTTAGCTAAACTTTCAGGCAAATCGAGTTCGATAAATGACTGCATTGCCCGCCTGGGGGGGTGACAAAGAGGTCTACGAGATAGACTGTATAAGGGTTGCTGCCCGCATACCTTGTTGATAAAAGCGGCGTTTAGAAGGAGTTAACTTCATTAACTGTTCTACCTCGTCAGAATATTGTTCGAGATAATTAACCCACTTTTTTCCATCTAAACCAACACCAAATGTACTCCGTCTTCGATATCTTTTTTTAGGTTCTTTGCGGCGAGATACATATTTTTGTACCTGCTTTTTCCTCATTTCAGTGCCTTGAAATATTCCCGAACTGTAGGCGAGCGTCATGAGCAAAATCATGTTAATAAGTCGGTCTCCTTTTAAGCTAGTTCCTTCAATATCGTAGCCTCCTGTTTTACAATCTCGAAACATTTCTTCAATGCCCATCCGTTGCTTGTAAGCATCGATAGCTGCCGGCAATGACCCTAAATCTGTGAGTATAAACCACGCTTCATCAACCTTCCATGCCCCGTAGTTTCTTTTCCACTTACAAGCAACATCAAATCCAGTAGCAGGCTGAGTTTTTCTCACTCTTTTACCTTGAAAATATAAAGAGGTTCCTGGTACTATTCCTAATTCATCTAGCCGTTGCCAAACTAAATGTTCCGTTTCCATACAATGATTTTTTTTTCAGTCTTAAACAAAAAAATACACCCTTTTCCCTCAGCCAGTTTCCCAAATCGACAGAACAAAATTCACGGTCTCCTAAAACGATGACTTTATATTCTGAAAATAATGGTAAGACTTGCTGTAAATTGGTAGTTTGTGACTCAAAGTTACTGTTTCCCAATTTGGGCAACAGTGACCAGTATAATGGAATTGCTCTTCGCTCCCAGATCAGGCTAACCATAAAGAGATTAATGCGCCCCCATTGACTGCGGTCGATTGCAATGGATAAACGAGTACCAACACGGCAATAAGTAATCAACCAATAAGTAATTAATGGGAACCAAATTAGTGAGATAGTTAAGTTCGGCAAATCGAGAAACCTTTGTAGTTTTCTACGCCGACTTTCTGTTGTAATTGGATAGGGAAATACCCGGGAGAGCCGTTCTAATCTCACTTGTTTTTCTGATTGTATCAAGGAGAGCAAGATTGTGAGTAAAATAAACTGAGCATGTGTCAGTTGTTTTTTTAAGTGGGTCTGATAGAATGTTGGTAACATTATTTTTGGGGATAGGCTAGCTTGTAACAATTCGGCTGCCTATCTTTTTTTAGCATAAGTTGGCTAAATCTTTACTCCCTCAGGGTTTCAGGCGGGTTGTCACCCCCCCAGTTGCCCGCATTTTTCCTAAAAAAAAACCTCAACTTTGTGAGGGCTTTGCGATGCCAGGAACGAGAGTTGAACTCGTAACACGTGGATTTTCAGTCCACTGCTCCCGATCGATTGCTTGAATAGTAACTGCGAAGTCACAACAGCAATCCGGCAATAAATTGAAGCCACCTCGCTACTTCCTCCAAAGGAACTGCCAGATATGGAATGGCAAGGATATTAAATTGATAGACCAGTAATTGGGGATTTACGGCATCGCTTTTTTTTGTATAATTTTATAATGTTAAAGCCTTTTTTCTTGCTTTATTGGAGGAAATGGTACTGTTGTCATGAATTTTTTCGATGTTTCGCTCGCATGAGTCTGTCAAGCGTTCGGTAGAAAAAGACGATATGATTCGCTGTCTATCAGAATTCTGAAACCCAGCCACATCAGCACAAAAGGGAAAATCTTGCTAGCATAACGGCTGAGGATCAAAGCAATACCAGGTAGATGCGTCAGAGTATAGGACATAAACAGCCAGCAGCAAATAAAAAAATAGCAAATCGGTACGATCACAGCCAGATTTTGAATGCTGCTACTAGCAAATAGGGGAATATAGATGCCAAGATTGTTACCACCGTTAGAAATCGTGACTGCGGAAACACGATAAGTCTGCGGATCGCGAATTATGTCCCAGAGCGATCGCTGCCGAGAATCAAATCCGCGAAATTTAGAGTTTCTTTTCAGATTATCTGACTTATCTTCGGCTGAATCATCCTTGTTAAGGTTGAGTAAATTATTCAAGCCAATCAGTATCGGCAGAATCCCCAGTAGCCCCGTCCAAGTTGAGGGAATTGCTAGCCCCAGCAAGAAACCAACTAAACTTATCATCACCAATACCGTGAACCCTAGAAGCTCACCAACCACAATATGTTGAGGACGAAAAGTACGATTAACCTCACTGAAGAAGGCCGTCAGATAAATGTTGTCGTCAAAAGTTGTTGCGACAGCAACAGCCAGTCCGATCTTAATTGTTGCAATTAACCAATCCATTACCATCTCTCACTCAATACCTATCCGATCGCCGAAACTACCGATTTCTCAATCGTTGTGGCAAACCACCACAATCTCGATATGATAATGTGAGTATCGCATATTGGGTGTAACGAGCAAGCAAATTGGGTAGTTTATCCGTATCAAGCGGTGCTTTGACTCGATCCCCCATCTTCAGCTCATCCAGCGTCCATCACCTGTGTTTATCAAAGGAGTCATTATGATTAGCCGTTTGATTGACCTTCTGCCTAGAGGCGCAGGTCAACATATCTTACGGTCGCTCAGTTCGTCGGCCACTCGTAGATCCGCAGCCTATCGGTTTGCAGGTCTGTTTTGTATCGGCCTGGTCTCGGTTTTAGCTTTGAGTCTGCTGGCTTTTGACAGTCATGCTGTTGCCGCTTCTGCCTCTGGCAATGTACACTCCCCTCTAGTCAGTCAGGTAAATCAGGTCAAATTGCCTAAAGAATCAACAATCCGGTTACTGGAAACGGTGGGACTGTTTGTGGGGGGCATACTTTTTTGTGTATTTTTGGATCGCTGGTTTTCTAACCGTTCTGCTCATTCGGGCAACACACCCTTAGCTGAGCAAGCGCGGCGGCTCAAGCAACTCAAAATCGGTTATCCAGAGGGTATGACAAATCTGGAAGTCCTGCGTGCTAAAGGTTGGCTCGAAAGCCGTTTGCGACCATTTGGGCTGAGTGTGACTTGGACAAGCTTCTTATCAGCTTCTGCTCTGATAGAAGCATTAAGCAATGGGACGATCGATTTCTGCGGCGGCGGTGGTACGGCCAGCATCTTCTCGCAAGCAGCGGATCATGTATTTGTGCGGGTGGCTAAAGAAAAATATACCGCTCCTAAAGGTCAAGCGATTCTGGTACCAGAAGACTCTCCGATTCAGACGCTGGCCGACCTGAAGGGTAAGAAGATTGTTTTTGACAAAGGCTCAAGCGCCCATTACATACTTGTGCGAGCACTGGCAAAAGTGGGATTAGAGTTTAGTGACATTGAGCCAATTTATCTGACCCAGCCACAGGCGCTACCCCTATTCCGCGCGGGTGAGGTCGATGCTTGGGTGATTTGGGTTCCCTACACGACAACTCAAGCCCGAAGTGCTTATCCAGGGCGATCGATTGCAGACTTAGAGAGCATCTTTGGTGACAAAGCCTCTTTAGAAGTTCCGACCTATTACTATGCAATTCCAGAGTTGGTACGCGACTATCCCGACTTGCTCAAGGTGATTTTAGAAGAGGTAAATGAAGCGGGAGCTTGGGCTAAGAAACAGGAGTTAGAAGCTGCTGTGCGATTGGCAGAGCACCATGAAATAGATCCATCCATTGTAGAAATTTTACAGCAACGTAGTGCCGAACGCGCTATTATCCCGATCGACGACCAATCGCTCACGGCCCTACAGCACCAGGCAAATATGTTTAAAGATTTAGATCTGATTCCTGAGCGGGTGAATGTGAAAGATGGAACCTATAGCTTGCAGACCAAGCAAAACTGGACTTATTAATCTGACAATTATACTCGAGTGTAATTTTTGTCTGATATGACCTATGTTTTTTTTAGCACAAGTCGGTCAAATATTAGCTCTCCCTGGATTTCCGGCGGGGTTGTCACTCCGCCATCGGCCAACCTACATCTTGATTAGCTGCATTGCCCGCATTTTTCCTAAAAAAAAGCCCTCAACTTTGTGAGGGCTTTGCGATGCCAGGAACGAGACTTGAACTCGTGACACGTGGATTTTCAGTCCACTGCTCTACCAACTGAGCTATCCCGGCTTGTTTTTTCGCGCTTTACTATCTTAGCAGACACATACAAAATTTAGCAAGCACTTTTTCAAATTAATTTTCGATCGCCCGGAACCGCCCGCCTGTAAGCTAAAAGCTGCAACCTAAAATCCAAAAATCGCAATGGCACAGCAACATCGGGACAGCGAGGGCAAGAGTCTGCTTGTCTTGGGCATAATTTGGCTGCTGGGGGCAATTAGCGATCGTCTCTGGTTTGCCCTCGATCGATCTGTCCCGGCCTGGGATCAAGCCGACTACCTGACTAACACCCTGAAATACTTGCAGGCGTTGCAGCATCCTCAGTGGTTTTCCGGGGAGTGGTGGACAAACTTCTGGCTGCTTTCGACGAAAATTCCGCCCTTGGCATACATCTTAACCGTTCCGTTTCTTCAGGTGTTCGGTACTGGGGGCGATCGGGCAACCCTCGTTCATCTATTATTTAGTGCAATTCTCCTCGCCTCAGTCTACAGTCTGGGCGTCCAATTATTTAACCGACAAGTCGGTTTGTGGGCCGCTGCTATTTGCGTTTTGTTACCGGGACTTTATCGGTTCCGCTTGCAATTTTTGCTCGACTATCCCCTCACTGCTGCGATTACTTTTGCTTTCTATTGTCTGACTATGTGGAAGGCTTCTGAAGGAAGAAGGAAGAAGGAAGAAGGAAGTTCGGCTACGGATTTAACGGATGTAACCGATAGAAGTCAGTTGGAGGAACCAACAAAGAAAAAGTATAAATTCTCTCCCTCGCCCACTCCCTCACTCTCCGCGTCGTCTTTCTTTTGGGCGATCGCCTTTGGAATTTCTCTCGGTTTATCAATATTAGTTAAACACACTACCGTATTATTTCTATTTACCCCGATTGTGTGGTTGGCTGTGGGTGCTGTGCGGCAAAAAGCTTGGGGGAGATTAGGTCAATTAACTGGTGCTCTGTTGCTGTCGGTGGCGGTGTTTGGCCCGTGGGCGAAAACCAATTGGCTGTTAATTTTGACCGGGGGAAAACGGGCAACGCTGGATTCTGCGATCGCCGAAGGAGATCCGGCCCTCAATACGATCGACGCTTGGATTTACTACGGTCAACACTTACCCGAACACGTTTCTTGGCCTCTGTTACTTGTTCCCTTAGTCGGATTGATACTTTATTGGCGTCGTCGGCAAAATAGTTCCTCAATATTGCATCTCAACTCCTGTCGCTGGCTGGCTGTTTTCTGGGGAGGAGCTTATTTAATTAATTCTCTAAATATCAACAAAGACGACAGATATGTGATACCTTATTTGCCAGTTTTATCTATTTTCTTAGCCTACTGTTTAACGCTGTGGCCTTCTCGGCGGGGACGACAAATTCGCTGGGGTACAATTGGCTTGGCAATTCTGGCGATGCTGTTCCATATGTGGCCGCTGGGAGGTGCTTTTGGACATAGCTTAGTTCAAATTATCAGTCCCGGAAATTCTAACTATCCTTATTTGGGGAAAGAGTGGCCCCACCGAGAGGTAATTGCCGAAATAATTGATAGGGAACCTTATTTGCAATCTACTTTAGGCGTGTTGCCTTCGACACCGGAAATTAACCAGCATAATTTGAATTTTTACGGTGCCTTGGCTAATTTTCAGGTTTACGGGCGGCAGGTGGGAACGAATTTAAAAGAAGTCCCGCAAGATGTGCGATCGCTCTCTTGGTTCGTAACTAAAAGCGGCCCGCAAGGTTCGATTCGCGAACGTATTAAACAAGCTCAAAATGCAGCCGTAACTGCAATTGAAAAAGGTGATCACTTTCAGTTAGAAAAAACTTGGATTTTGCCAGATTATACTAATTTAAATCTTTATCGGAAGCGAGTGCAGCCTGTCGAAATACAGCCGTTGAATGAAGCGCGATCGCAAGTACAATTAGATCGAGTTACTGTCGGGGGAAAAGCAGTTCCCGGAGTCGCGCTGCCGGTTACTTATACTTGGTCTGGGCCTTGGCAGCAGTTGCAGTCTGGTTTAGTGTTGGTAACGTGGCAAAATCAGCAGTCTGGCGATATTCCACCGGGACAGACTTTCAGGATTTTACACGATCGCGCGATCGGCCAGGCGACTTTGCATCCGGGGATGCTGGAAGCGGATAAATTTGCTGTGGGGTTTCGAGTTGTCGATCGCACGGCGATGCTTCCTCCTGCTAATATTGCACCGGGAACTTACAATCTGCAAGCTACTTATCTAAATCGGAAAACCGGGGAAACTTATCCGATTAATGTGCCGGCCGTGAGTGTTAAGATCGAGGCAGAGCCTCTGGATATGCGTTCTCAGGCAGAGCCTGGAAACGAGGATAGTACAGATAAGCCTGAGTTAGATTTGGTGACTCAATTGCGGGCGATGGCGGTTAATTTACCCAAAGGATTGCCCGGTTTAGAACCCGTGTTCGAGCAGATTGGGCGCATCAATCAGTACGATCCAATTCAAGATTATACCGTGCAAGCGGAACAAGCGTTAGAATATCGGTTGCAGCAGGAACCAAATAATCTAGAATTGGCTTATGCTTTGGCATTTTCTCGGGTATTGCAGCAGAATGTCAAAAGTGCGATCGTCGCCTTAGAAAAAGTCACTCAACTCGACTCAAAAAACCCTTACGCTTACGCCTATCTCGCTTTCGTACACCTGTACGGCTGGCATCCCAAAGCCGCTCAAACAGCCTTAAAACCTGCTCTAGCTCTCAACTCCAACCTACCGGAAATTAGAGTTTTAAACGGTGTAGCGGCTCTAATGCAAGGTAATCTCATTCAAGCATGGCAAGATTTGCAATTCTTAAAAAAGTTGAAAGTTTAACAATCCCTTTTATTGTGGCACGGGCGTCCCGCCTGTGCTTATAAATCTGTAACGCCTGTGCTTCTAAATCTGTAAAAAACAGAAAATCAATGAACCAACTCAGAATTGTTTCTCTAATTCCCAGTGCCACCGAAATTGTAGCAGTTTTAGGATTAACCGATGCCATTGTGGGCCGTTCCCACGAATGCGATTATCCCCCAGAAATCCAAAATTTACCTATTTGCACTCAGCCTAAATTCAATCCCGAAGGAACTAGCAGCGAAATTCACAACCGCGTGACAGAATTGTTGCAAAATGCGCTGAGTGTCTATAAAGTAGAAATAGATACTTTGGAAAAATTGCAGCCGACTCACATTATTACTCAAGCTCAATGTGAAGTCTGCGCTTGTTCTCTAACAGAGGTTGAACAAGCAGTAAGCACGCTGGTAAATAGCAAGCCGGAAATTATTTCTTTGCAGCCTAATTTGCTAGCAGAAATCTGGACGGATATTCAGCGAGTTGCTGATGCTTTGGGCGTAGATGGCAAAAGTGCGATCGACCTTTTGCAATCCCGCATCGATGCTATTACCTCGAAAACACAAGCCTCATCTATTCTTACCACAAAAGAGAGACTTCCCAAAGTAGCTTGCATCGAATGGATTGAGCCTTTGATGGCTGCGGGTAACTGGATTCCCGAATTAGTGGCAATGGCGGGAGGCAATTCGCTATTTGGAATTGTCGGGGAACATTCCCCTTGGTTAAAATGGGAATCGCTAGTAGAAGCTAATCCCGATGTAATTATTTTCATGCCTTGCGGCTTTGATTTAAACCGCACTCGCAGCGAAGCAATGCAGATAACTAAATACGCAGAATGGGCTAATTTGCAAGCAGTAAAAACCGGAAAAGTTTACATAACTGACGGCAATTCTTACTTTAATCGACCGGGGCCGAGATTGGTTGATTCGTTAGAAATTTTAGCAGAAATTCTCCATCCCGAAATCTTCGATTTTGGCTATCGGGGTAAGGGTTGGCAGCCATTTTTGTAAGTACCCGCAGCTAGCTAAAGCTTTATCTGTATTAATTCTGAATTGTCTGCCATACAAATAAGGACACAACAATGTTGTGTCCTTACTTCGCCTTCATTTAACCAAATCTGACATCAATTGATGCAAAAACGGCTATTTTTACATCCCATCGGGCGGCATCAAAACCTTGTCAATTACGTGAATCACGCCGTTGCTAGCTTTGATATCAGCTTTCACAACATTAGCGCCGCTGACAGTAACTTTGCCTGCGCTAACTGCCACATTCAGCGAGGAGCCTTCCACACTTTTAACATCGCCGGATTTCAGGCTAGTAGATAAAACCGCACCCGGAACAACGTGGTAAGTTAAAATCTTAGTAAGTTTGGCTTTGTTGGCCGGTTTGAGCAAATCCTCCACAGTTGCTTTTGGCAAAGCAGCAAATGCCGCGTCTGTCGGAGCAAAAACAGTGAAAGGGCCTTTTCCTTGTAAAGTTGTAACCAAACCTGCCGAGCCCAAAGCCTTTGTCAGCGTCTTGAATTGAGCGTCGCCAGATGCAATAGCAACAATATCCTTAGCAGCGCCAGTTGGTGCCTGTGTAGTGCCAGTTGGTGCCTGTGTAGCGCCAGTTGGTGCCGGTGAAGCAGCGGTTTTCACTTTTCCTGCAACTTGTGAAGTTTGAGTTGCATTAGCAACATTGGTGTTGGAGGTGATGTGAGCCCAAGCCGGGAAACCAATCAACGCGCTAGCGCCGATTATTCCTGCGAAACCTGTCAGTTGTTTCATCCAGCTAGGTAAATTTTGATTTTTCATTGCGCTTGCATTTCCTTAGGAGATAAAACAGTGAAGATGAATTGTTATGTTAGCCACATCTCGACAAAAAGCAAGGTTGCCAGAGGCTAAGGTAGAGAGAAAATTCTCTTGCATCCCCGATCGAACAAAACTTCCTTACTATAACGCAAGCTGAGAAATCGGGCATCAACCGCTAAATCGGTAACTCAAAACCTCAATCACCGAACCAGTTTGGGGTAAGTCAGCAGATTTGATCGAAATCGTGTCATTATTCAATCGGCGCACCGGCGTACCATCCATCAGGGCCAAGAATTCATCTAGCGGCACTAAATCGCACGCAGCAGCATCGGCGGCTTGGGTTTTGAAATGTGTCGGAATCACCATCTTCGGTTTGAGAAGTTGCAAAGTTTGCTTCGCTTCCGCCGGAGTGTAAGCTTTCGCCCCGCCGCCCACGGGAATCAGCACTACATCGGGCCGCCCGATCAAGATTTGCTCTTCAATGCCGATCGGGCCAGCAACTCCGCCCAAGTGTAAAATCTTAACGCCCGCTTGCTGCCACAGCCAAGCCACATTGACCCCAAATCGCCTTCCTCCCTCACGGTCTTTTTCCGTCCGAATCCCTTGAATCCGCAGCCCGTTAGACCTGTAAGCCCCTGGTTCGTACAAAAGGCCGGGATTGCCGGCAAATCCGTCGATCGCCCCTTCATCGAGCAACCGACTGCTAATCAGAATCAAATCTGTTGGCACTTTAGGAGAGCGATAGCCTGCGGTACAGCCCAGGGGGCGAAAAGGATTCACCAGCACCCTCGCACCGCCTCCGGAGAACAAGAAGCAAGTGTGGCCCAACCACTGAACCGACAAAGAATCAGCAGTTTGAGCTTGATAGCTTTCCCATCCAGATGGCAAACCAGTGAAGAAAGCTGCTAGCAAACCCGTCTGTGCGTAACGTATTAATTGTCGCCGTTTCATCTTGTGGTTGCGGTTATCGGGTGTTGGTCGTTTGTTGTTATACCACAAAACACCGTCAGTCGATTTTAGATTTTAGATTTTAGATTTTAGATTTACTCCACAGATGAATCTGGGATATGGAACTTTCGTCTAAAATTTGGGGTTCACCGCGACGATTTTCGGGGGCTTGTGTCCTTTTGTGGGCCGTTGAGATGCGAAAATGTGCACCCTAGTTTTACCGTAAAGTTCGCAAGGCCCACTCTAAAAATCTAGATAATTTGAACACTCAGGTGTGGATTCCGCACCCGAAAGATGCACACAAAAACTCACAATTCACCACCCAACTAAAGCCGCGCCAAGAAATTTCGCAATAATTGCTTTCCCGAAGTCGTCAAAATACTTTCCGGGTGAAATTGTACACCTTCAATGTGCGGATATTCCCGGTGCCGCACACCCATAATAGTTCCGTCTTCAACCCAAGCCGTAATTTCTAACACTTCTGGACAACTCTGCTTTTCAATTACCAAACTGTGATAGCGAGTTGCAATCATCGGCGATTCCACGCCCTGAAAAACTCCGACTCCTGCGTGTTCTACCTGAGAAGTTTTGCCGTGCATCAACACGGGCGCAGAAACAATTTTGCCACCGAATACTTGACCGATACTTTGATGTCCGAGGCACACGCCTAAAATTGGTAAAGTCGGGCCCAATTCTTTGATTAATTCCAGAGAAATTCCCGCATCTTCCGGCCGCCCCGGGCCTGGAGAAATCACCACTGCTGCAGGCTGCAATTGGCGAATTTCTGCTAAAGAAATTTGGTCGTTGCGGTAGACTTGCACTTCGCTTGCTACGGGCAACTCAGCACCTAGTTCTCCTAGATACTGTACCAAATTGTATGTAAAGCTGTCGTAGTTATCGATGACTATAATCACGGGTTAAGTTAGATTTTAGGTTTTAGATTTTAGATTTTAGATTGACTCGCTCCCTGAAAGCAAGGGTTTCAAGATTTTAGATAGATGCCGAAGATAAAAATAGCTGCAATATAGACGAATAAAACTAAAAATCTCAAATTGGTCATCTAAAACCTAAAATTTGCCATCGCCCAATAAGTTACTGACGGGCGATCGCAATTTGAACGACTGCCCACAAAGGAGGCAGCAGAAGTGCAGCACCGACTATGATCGCAGCCATTGCCGATACCAGAACCGCTCCCGCACCGCAGTCTTTGGCAATTTTGGCTAGTTCGTGGTAAGATTGCCCGACTGTCAAGTCTACCACCGATTCGATCGCCGTATTCAACAGTTCCATGGCTAAAACTATGCCAATGGTGACGCCGATCACAGATATTTCTACAGGTTTGAGTTGCAAAAATAGCCCGAGTCCGATCGCCAAAGTGCCAATAACAGTGTGAATCCGAAAATTGCGCTGAGTTTCAAAAGCATAACTCAGACCCCCCCAAGCGTATCTAAAACTCGTAGCTAAGCTAGATGCGATTTTCCAGGACAGCTCTCGATTGTATTTCAAGGCTTTTTTAGGCTCGTGGACTGTCTGGCTAGAAGAGTCTTGAGGCATGGGCAGAAACTGTGCGATTGGTGATGAAATTGAGGGTCTATCTAGTGTCATAAAGAACCAACTTTAATTTACAGAGATGAATGAAAGCTAAACTTTTCAAATTAACTTGATCAAGTCTAGATAACTTTTCTAAGTTTTTACTAAAGTTTTGGTTTAATTTCAGAAAGTTATGTTGGGCTTGACCTGATTTGTTAAATAACCATCAACTTCAGTTATGCTGTTTGGATCGTAAGACCGATCGCCTGCAGCAATTTTTCTTGTCGATCGAGCATTTGAGTCAGACTTTCTTCATCTGGGTGATCCCAGCCCAAAAGATGCAGAAAACCGTGGGCTGCGAGCCAAGCTAGTTCGGTCTTCAGGGGATGTCCTTGCTGCTGGGCTTGTCGGTTAGCTGTATCGATCGAGATGACGATATCACCCAAGTATAGGGGTTCAGATGACTGCATTTCCTCTAACTGAGGACAGTCTACCTCTAAAGCTGCGAAAGCTAGTACATCGGTCGATCGATCGAGCTGGCGGTACTGGAGGTTGAGGGCTTGCATCTCTGGATCGGCGGTTAAACGCAGACTGACTTCGTAGCCTGGAGCCGCTGGCACATCTGCCTCCTGGTTTTCCAGCCAAACGCTAAACCAATTTTCCCAGGTTTCGGCTGAAATCTCCCCGCTGGGTCCACTCTCAGGGAGGGTGGAAGCGTCGGCTGACTGCTGGGCGAACCCGTAACAGTCTTCGACGTTCACCTCAATTAACATTTTTTTGCTCTCCTGTCAAGGGATATATTTAATTATTTTACAAATTCCAATTGCGCGATCGAACGGCAGGGGATTTTGCTGTTGCTGGAAAGATACAGTAATCTGTTAGAGATTGCAACAGGCAGGCAGAACAATCAGCTTAACTCCCGATTAAGAAAGATCAAAAACATCAGCAGAAATTAGAGGCTGATTGTTGGAATCCCCGATTAAGAATTGAAATAGCGATCGAGAAAAGCCAAACCGACGAGTACGCCTAAAAGTCCCGCCGCTGTCAAAGCAAAATGAAACAGAGAAGTCGCCCGCTTGCGAACCATGTTCCGCATCGCCAGTTTGACATAACTAGGTGGAGGTGCAGTGTTAGTCGGCGCTGTCTGGGTTTCGGCGGACTCTTCGGAGGCGGGAATTGCTGAGGGAGGTTGACTCATAGTGGTTAGTTTAGAAGGTTAATAGAGAGGCTGCCGAGGATAGGCTCGTCCCGATGGTAACAAATATGTAACGTTTTGTGTAGGTGTTTTGAGCTTTTCGATCGCGCCGGACCCATTAAAGGGGGATTATACCAACAGATTAATGTGCGATCGGGCTGATTATCAATTTGATATTTTATTTTTATCTTCAGATACACAAGGATAAATTTAATTCCCGATCCGTGTTCCTGTGCGCTTTAACAAAAATTTTTAAATTGTCAAGTCGCACAATCAAGCGACACTCATTTGAGTTAACTCAAATGAGTGTCACCAGAAAAAGCGACTGTTAACCAACCGCGACGGGCAGTTATTCATAGATATAGGCACGGAAAAACAGAAACAAAATTTTCCGGCTAAATAACCCAAGCTAAAAGTTAAATTACTCGCACAAAAACATGGAAGTTTCCACCTTTGAAATCCTCGCAAAGCCGATCGCACCTGTGATGGGCATCCCTACAGAACTCCTCCCAGTGGCTCGCCGAGTCGTTCAGGGATACTTTCTCACCATCTCCAATCTCGAACCGATCGACTTGCGATATCGGATTGAGTTTACCGTCAGCTTACCCGTGCCGGCAGATCCTAATAAAATCTTGCTTGACAAGAAGAACGCTTTCTTAGTTGTTGATGTTGAAGGCGCTAACTTCGAGGTACCTCTGACTCAGGTGAAGGGGCAACCGAAGGTATATCGTGCGTTTTTCACAATACCCGCTCACAAAACAGCATCTGTTGAATTGTTGCCCAAACTCCCAGAAGCTCTGGCTCCAGGTTTGTTGGAAGTGCGCGGATATGTCTCACTATTTGTGCCAGCGCGTTCCATCTTTCCAAAGCCTGTACCTCAAAGCAAGAAACCAGTCAAGGTGTTATTGAATCCCGAAATTCGCGGTACTTTCTTGCCAAACGATTTCCCATCAGAAACTGCAACTTTACCCGACTTCGATCAAATTAATTACACTTTAGCGATCGCCAGTGGAAAAGGCTTGAACGAGATTACGCCTGAACCAGGTAAACCAATTCTCATCGATTTACCAATTGTTGCCCCAATTTTGGAAGAGCTACGTAACGGTAATTTGGACATAGCTAGTTTGGAAACAGACAATTCAGAAAAAGCTCAACTGCTAGTGCAACTGCTGGCCCAACTCGATGCCACTGATGTCAATTTGAAAGAGCTAAATACAGTGATGGATAAATTCGATATTCCTGTCAGAATGTCTCGCGGCTAGAACTGTTAAATGGTAAGTAACTGTAGGGTGGGCAATGCCCACCTTATGTTTGATTACGTTTAATTAAGCCTACTTATACACTCAGTGAGCTTTATTCAAATGTCGAACTCCTTTAAATTTCAGCCTGTTTCTTTTAGTTGGGTGGCTGTTCATCCGCAGCCCAAAGGTGTTGTTCAATTTATTGGTGGAACTTTTTTTGGTAGTTTGCCAACTTTGTTTTATCGATATTTTTTACAGCAGTTGTTTGAAGAAGGTTATACCGTCGTTGCTTTGCCATTTAGATTTACTTTTTGTCACTGGCCGATCGCTATTGGGTTATTAAAAGAGCAGGAGATACTGAGAACAGAACTGACCATAATTGCTCAAAGATTAGGGTATGAAAGCGAAATTTATCAACAACCATCAAGTTATTTTTGGGTTGGTCACAGTCTGGGATGCAAGTACATTGCTCTTTTAGAATTTTTAAGCGACGATCGGTATCCAAATATTGTGGATAAATTCTGCGATCGCGCTGACTACGAACGGATTCAAAGGTTAATCGAAAATCTGGGCATCGACCGACCTTCAATTAAAGGCCAGCCGTCCTTATTAATAGCTCCTGATATCAGCAATACAGAGAGCGCTATACCAGTGCGATCGCTAGCAAAACTGTTAGACAAATTGCGTTTAGGAGTGCTACCAACCAGAGAACAAACTCAATGCTTTATTGCTAATAGTTCTCTGTTTAATTTGACTGCAATAATTTCTTTCGACCGAGATGATATTGCTGGTTCTATCAATGATATCAACAAAAGTCCAGAACAACAAAAAAACAGCGATGTACTTTGGCTCATACAACAGCTAAGTAATAGAAAATTGCCTTTATTGAGCCAGGAAATAGAAGGCAAACATTTAGAGCCGATTGGTATCAAAATCGGTAATTATGTTGTTGATCTCAATCCTTGGGATAAATTCATCAAACCTCTGAAAATCCGATTTATTGAATATTGGTCTGTTCATTTTTTGGATGCTTTTAAAAAGCGGTTAGGCGCTTAATATTGTATAAACTGCAAACTCACCATCGATCTCCAGCCATCTGCTGAACTATAGCAATAATTTTCCTCACTTTTTCCGCGTCGGGCGATCGCAAATGCTGCAAAATGTCCAAAGATTGCTGTAAATAATTCAAAGCTTTGTCAAAATCTCTCTTCTTATCTGCTAACAACTGTCCTAACATTGCGAAACTAGCAGCTTTTCCTCGAACATCGCCAATCTTTTCCTTAAGTTCGAGAGATTCTTCATAAAGTGCGATCGCCTTTGCTACTTCCCCTTGATTGGCATAAATTCCTGCTAGTTGGTGCAAACTAGCAGCTTTCCCTTGAAAATTGCCACTCTTTTCCTTAAGTTCGAGAGATTGTTCATAAAGTGTGATCGCCTTTGCTACTTCCCCTTGATTGGCATAAATTCCTGCTAGTTGGTGCAAAGTAGCAGCTTTCCCTTGAACATTGCCACTCTTTTCCTTAAGCTCGAGAGATTGTTCATAAAATGCGATCGCCTTGGCAACATCCCCTTGATTGTCATAAATTCCTGCTAGTTGGTGCAAAGTAGCAGCTTTCCCTTGAACATTGCCAATCTTTTCCTGGCGTTGTTGAATTGAGGTACGAGAGAGCGAGTGAGGGATTCACAAAAACCAATTAACTGAAAGTCAAAGCCAATGAAATGTCCTGAATATAAGTCAACTCATGTTAATAAAAATGCGCCGAAGAAAGGCAAGCAAAATTATATTTGTGTTGACTGTGGCAGGCCATTTAGAGATTGCTATCAAACCCACCAGTGTTACGCGCAAGAAGTTAAATATCAATACCTAAAGATATATGTCAATGGGATGGGTTTTCGTGCGAGCCAGAGAGTCAAAGACCTGCATCACACGACAATAATTAATTGGCTCAAGCAAGTTGGAAAGCTGCTACCATCCGCTTACGATCTAGAGACAATTCCAGAAGTAGGAGAACTAGATGAGCTACAAACCTTTGTCGGATAAAAAAAACACAATCTGGGTGTGGACAGCAGTAGATTACTTTAGACCAGGTATTCTAGGATGGGTATTAGGAGACCGAGCGTCCTAAAACGTTTGAACCTTTGTGGGATGTAGTTAGTAGATGGGGATGCTATTTTTATGTGACGGATGGCCCGAAAGTTTATGCAATGTTTATTCCAGAGAGAAACCAAATTATGTGCCAAACTTACATGGTTTGCGGTTGAAGGTGAAAACACAAGATTAAGACACTATCTGGCTCGCTTGAAACGAAAGGCTTTTTGTTATTCAGGCAGCCGAACAAATGCTCAGATATCCAATTAAGCTACTTATTCATTATCTCACGTTTAATGATGTTCGCCTTCCCTATTCAATTAATTATTTCTATCGAGCATTAGTCACCGCACGCGATCGCTAAACCATACCCCAATTCAGCAACGGCATATCAGAAATTATACCAGCATGAAGGTGTGTAAAAGCTTTGAAGCTTCTGACTTCTGAAAACAGATTTCTGTAATAGCGACAATACTCATCAATCAATTTCAAGGTTGAATTAGCTTGGCGAGGGTTAACCATAGACCTAGCTCTGGTTTGAGAGATTTTGTTCTATTATACTCTGCCGCTTAGTGACAGAAGAGGGGGAAGCAAGTGGGTTAGCAACAGCGTATTCCATCGCAGCTTGGAATTTGGGTAGAGAACGCGAAATCATTTCTTCGTTGGCAGTAAGGGAAATTCGGAAGTAACCGGGTATTTCCTGGGGAGTTCCTGGTAAAACAAATATATCTTGACTTGCTAATAACTCGGCAAAAGCAAGGTCATCCTCCCAAGGTGATTTCACCAAGAGGAAGAACGTCCCATCAGGGTTATACAGGTTGTAACCCATATCCCGCAGTGCGTTCACCATCCCATCTCGCTTGTTTTGTAAATGCTCGATATTTATGTTTAGTTGCTCTAAGTCTCCTAAGGCATACTGCATGAGCACACTAGGATAACACCAACCAAAAGGAGTTTGTTGTAGGAAAGCAATGATTCGTCTTATTTCTTCCCGATTAGGCATAGTGGGAGGTAAAGCAATATACCCTATACGTTGACCGGGTGCCATTAAAGTCTTACTATAACCATATACTAAGAAAGAAAACGGGTAAAACTGAGTAGGGCTGGGACAAGTCTTGTTGTCGAAAACAATGCGGCTGAAGGTTTCATCGGAAATAATATAAATAGGCTTGCCATAGTGGTTAGAAGCCTCGTTAAGTATACCGCTCAAACCCTCTAGAGTACTAGCTGAAAAAATCTTACCTGTAGGGTTGTGGGGTGAATTGATAATGATTGCTCGAGTCCGTTCTGTAATTGCAGATGCGATCGCCTGCAAATCCATATCAAAGGTGTTTGTATCCACAGGCACACCCACCGGAACCGCACCGGTAAAATGCACCATACTCCTATAACCTAACCAGGGTGGAGTCAAAATAATTACCTCATCTCCCTCACCAGCTAACATTTGCAGACAAATCGCCAAACCAACTACAGTACCATTGGTCATAAAAATATCTTCAGGCAATATAGAAAGTCCGCGTTTATCCTGAAGAGCAGCGGATACAGTGATCCGTGATTGTGGAATATTTCCCTTGTAGCCATACCACCCTTGATTTTGCGGTACACTCCAACGCTGTAAGGCTTCTACAAACCCTGGAGGTGGTATTTCATGGGCATCACCGATAGTAAAATCAATACTTCCCGGCTCAGTTCGGCGACTCATATAGGTCGCTTGGGTAAAGAATTGTCTTATAGGGGTCTGGTAACTTAATAACTTTAGTAACCGTGGTGAGATAAAGTGAGTCTTCCCTTCACTTGTTGGATCTGGCATGAGCTTATTTGGATTATTTTTGTCGTACATAGTAATTGGGTAGTAGTGTATAGTAATTGCAGGTCACGGAACTCGCCTTAACGATAAATTATACTCATGGACAAAATACCGTCGCCCACATTCTTGACATTTATATCCTTGTTTACCACTTGTTTACCACTTGTTTACCACTTGTTTACCACTTGTTTACCATAAGTATGAGCGTATTTAATAATTTTTCCCGCAGGACATCTTAAACAAGTGATACTCATATATACTCAGGAGTATTGATATTATTTTATTAGTTTAACATGATCGTGCACCACTACCAACTCTCTCACTCTTTACTGCATTACGGCATCATTTCGCAACAATTTGTAACGCATCAGCCGTAGAACCCAGTACCCTACACCGTCCACAGAAACCAATTCCGGCGTTGCTGAATAGGGGTATGGTTTAGCAATCGCGTGCGGTGAGTAATGCTCGATCGAAATAATTAATTGAATAGGGAAGGCGAACATCATTAAACGTGAGATAATGAATAAGTAGTTTAATTGAAGATATGAGCATTTGTTCGGCTGCCAGAATAACAAAAAGTCTTTCGTTTTAAGCGAGCCAGATAGTGTCTTAATCTTGTGTTTTCACCTTCAACAGCAAGTCATGTAAGTTGGGCACATAATTTGGTTTCCATCTGGAATAAACATTGCATAAACTTTCGGGCCATCCGTCACATAAAAATAGCATCCCCATCTACTAACTACATCCCACAAAGGTTCAAACGTTTTAGGACGCTCGGTCTCCTAATACCCATCCTAGAATACCTGGTCTAAAGTAATTTACTGCTGTCCACACCCAGATTGTTTTTTTATCCTAGAAAGATTTGTAGCTCATCTAGTTCTCCTACTTCTGGAATTGTCTCTGGCTTGTAAGCGGATGATTATTAAAGTTCCCTCTTTCTCACCATCCCCGGTTGTTTCCCAATTTCCCGACAAGCCAGAAATCGCAAACAGTTCATCTGTACCAGCAACTGCATCTTGTCCTTCGACGCTGATTTGAATATCGGCCATTACTTTTTATTGCCAGTCTACGTCATCTAATTATATCTCAGCAATTTATATGGGGGCGATCGCACTTAAACATCCCTCTCTCATCCGATCAATCCCCTCTCCCCAACAAAACATCCGCCCCAGCAGCTTAAGTTTCGGACAGCGGGGGAACTGATACGGCGATATAATCTCTTCTAAAGTCCTTGGCGGGGCGATCGTAAACCCCATTTAATAACACTGGTAAATCTACAATTGCTTCAGCATCACCTGCACGCAAAGGCAACGGAGAGGATTGTGAAAATTAAATGCACAACAGCTTATCATTTGTATTAATTGTGAAACGGGCGTCTCGCCCGTTAAGTGAATCGTGGAACGGGAGAGACGCCCATTAAGTGAATTGTGGAACGGGCGAAACGCCCGTTCTAAAATCTGCGATTAAAATCGCTTAAAAATCGCCGTAACTACTAATAGCAGCCTGCAATCTCCCAATCACTTCATCAACCGAAATCGCCCCCAACTCCCCAGAAGCCCGAGTCCGAATATTCAAACTATTCGCCTCAACCTCCTTCGCACCCACAACACCCATCACCGGAATTTTATCCTTCTCAGCATTGCGAATCAACTTGCCCAAACGCTCGCTATCCTCATCAGCTTCAGCGCGAATATTGAGCGCCTTCATCTTCGCCGCCACTTCCTTCGCAAACGGCAAAAACTCCGCGCTGACAGGCAACAACCGCACCTGAATCGGCGCCAACCACAGCGGAAAATCGCCCGCATACTGCTCGATCAAAATCCCGATCAAGCGTTCCAAAGAACCGAAAGGAGCGCGGTGAATCATCACCGGACGCTTGCGAGTGCCGTCTTCAGCGACATATTCCAAATCAAAACGTTCTGGCAAATTGTAATCTACCTGAACAGTTCCTAATTGCCATTCTCTATCCAAGACATCTTGGAAAATGAAATCGAGTTTCGGCCCGTAAAAAGCCGCCTCCCCAATTCCCTCAAAATAATTCATGCCCAAAGTTTCCACCGCGCGGCGGATTGCACCTTGAGCTTTTTCCCAAGCTTCATCGGAACCGATGTATTTCTCTAAATTGTTCGGATCGCGGAAACTCAAACGCGCCTTAAAGTTTTTCAGTTGCAGACTCTTGAAGACTGACAGAATCAAATCCACCACATTCAAGAATTCTGCATCCAACTGTTCCGGCGTGACAAATAAGTGGGAATCATCCACCGTAAAGCCGCGCACCCGCGTTAAACCGCCCAATTCTCCCGATTGTTCGTAGCGGTAAACTGTGCCGAATTCCGCCAATCGCATCGGCAGTTCGCGATAGGAACGCAATTCGCTTTTGTAAATTTGAATGTGAAAAGGGCAGTTCATCGGTTTCATGACAAAACCCTGTTCGTTTGCTGCCGCTTCCTCATCCTCCGCCATCAGCGGAAACATATCTTCTTTGTATTTCTGCCAGTGGCCAGAAATTTTGAACAAATCGACTCTGGCAATGTGGGGAGTCACAACTTGCAAATAGCCGCGCTTGATTTGTTCTTGTTTCAAGTAATCTTCTAAAATACTTCTCAAAACAGTGCCTTTGGGCGTCCACAAAGGCAAACCTGGTCCAACTGCATCGGCAAAGATAAACAAGCCTAATTCTTTGCCTAATTTGCGGTGATCGCGTCTTAATGCTTCTTCTTTGCGGTGCTTGTATGCTGCTAGTTGTTCGGGAGTTTCCCAAGCTGTGCCGTAAATGCGCTGTAACTGAGCTTTGGTTTCGTCGCCGCGCCAGTAAGCGCCTGCTAGGCTTTCTAGCTCGATCGCCTTTGGATTCAATTCACTGGTATTATCCAAGTGAGGCCCCGCGCACAAATCCCACCATTCCTCCCCCACATGGTAAAGAGTAATTGGTTCGATCAAACCTTCTAAAATTTCTAATTTGTAAGGTTCGTTAATCTCCTTAATTCTGCGTTCCGCTTCCTCGCGGCTGACTTCTTCTCGAATTACAGGCAATTTACGGTTGATGATTTTGATCATCTCTTTTTTAATGGCTTTTAAATCCTGTTCCGTAAAAGGTTCGGGAGTGTCAAAGTCATAATAGAAACCGTTTTCAATCCAAGGGCCAATGGTTACTTGCGCCTTGGGAAATAACTTCTGCACCGCCATCGCCATAACGTGGGACGTGGTGTGGCGAATTTTTTTTAGTGGCTCCGACTCACTCGTGCGGGGCAACTCAATCTTAACGGACTCTTCTGGAGGGGACATGGATTCTGAGCTAGACATCGGCTGAATTAGCAATTAATTTAGTGGCAGTTGCTTCTATATTACTCAGATTGGGACAGCAAGCGCCGACTTCCGGCTGGGGGACACTCCGGGAATTTACAACAACGGCCCTGATGGTTGCGACGTTTAGTGCCTCCCGCACTCCGACTCTCAGAAACCGGATTTTTTACTATTTTGGTGGGCTGTAACTAAGTATTGCCTGAAAAAACCCGGTTCTAACCACCCGTGAGTTCCCGAACTAATTTGGCAGAATTTGAGGATTTCGACTCAAAAATCGCTGCTGACACAATTAAATTTATTCACACCCACCTGCTAATTGTTGTTAAATCATTGAATTTTTGTTAAAAATATGTTACAATTTGTAAAGCTCGTCTAAGACTATAATATATAAATAACCCAATTTTGATCCATGCTTAATTCCAATTTGCCCGAGCCAGAATTGCTCAAAGCGTTACTGGAACCGCTGTTAGAGGATTTCAATTACTGGTTAGATCGATCGGCAAACCTCTTAGAAACTGAGGAAATGCCCTTTCTCAGCGACGAGGAGCAATCTGACTTGCTGGCGCGAGTCAAACAGGCTCAGCAAGAAGTAGGCGCAGCTAAAGGTCTATTTCAAGCAACCGGAGGTCAAGTTGGGATTGAAACCACAGCACTGATGCCGTGGCACAGACTGCTCGCCGAATGCTGGCAAGTATCGGCACGCTTTCGCTCATTGCAGTCAGATCCCCCTGGAAAATAAGGAAGCGAGTTCAAGTTAAATTTGGAGTCAAATCCCCAACCTTGGGAAATGTGGCGGCCCACTTGACAACCTCAAACAAATTTCCAGTTAATAAGTTATTACTTGCTGAAACACTTTTGTAAATTGCTGTGTGGCTGTTTAGCCCGGAGGAGAAAATAATGTTGCACCTGCTTTATATTTTAGCTTTTACCGTTCTTGCCTTTCTGGCAGTCGGTAACTTAATCCGCAGTCTAGTCACCGTAGGTATGGAGTCCCAGCGTCCTCAACAATTTAGGGCAAATAATCGCCACCCATCCTATCCTGGCTCTCAATCTGTACCGCATCCAGAACTTTTAGATGAACAAGGAAACATAGTCAATGAGCCACTGTTAGTGATGCGTTCGCTGACTGTCCAAGACGCCCGCGAACAATTAGATGCTCTCTACAAATCATCTCCGGGCGGCAGCGACGAAGGGGGCGAACTAGCCTAAGACAACCACAGCCGCAGCATTTATACTTAGGCGCTAGGCCTCAAAAAAAATATAGGACTTACAAGCTAGGTGTCCGAAACCCTTTTTCTTCATAGATTTTGGTGAAAATCGTTTCCGCGCTTCATCGGAATAATAATTTTCCGAGTTCAGTGCGAGCTTAAGAGCTCGTGATGATGCTCGCACCCTTGGCATCATTCCGCATCTCACCAGATTGGATATAAGTCCTAAAAATAATTGGCCGTTAGTTTTTAACTAATGGCCAATTATTTGTGATTTTTGAAAGTTTAATTGCCGATTAGCCCGATAGATCGCCAAAAACCAGTTCACCAAAAACCGATACAGATGGCACTGATATCAAATAGCTCAAGAATAGTATAATGCAAGAGATCCGCAAGCGGTGCCTAACAAGTCTGAATGGTGAGAGTGCTAACGCCCGAATCGAAGCCTGAATAGATGAGTTGGCGTCAAAACCTAGAGGTAAAAACAGGTGACTTTGGGAGGAACTCAAGGTCTTGGAGGCATACCTCTGCTTAGATTCGTCTAAATGATATGGCTAGCATGATATGACTTAAACAGTCGTGTTATGAAGCATAAATGTATCAGATACTGAAAAGGGATCGCTCTAAACCTCCTATCGATCCTGTTTTGTCATCGGCAAAAATGCACGTTTAAGGCTAGATGATCGTCCCTATTTCGCTACTGGCAGAACTTCTGCAAGCTTTGCCCCAACTGCGGGCACAAATTTATTTCAAATCTTCCATGACAGCCCTGTCTCACGCGATGGAAGACTTAGTTTTGGCGGGTTCCGACGACGAACCGCTAGTCATTGCAAGCTTTCAGCGAGAGCGCTTCTACCGCCAGGAAGCTCACCGCTATCGGCGAATTGCCTCACGCTCGTCTCAGGTATACGTGCTGGCAGCACCGGAAACTGACTTTAAAAATGCTTCGGAGTGTCACGAAACTGTCGCGTTTGCACCGGAGGACGGATTAAGTAAAGAGTGGCACTTAGTGGTCCTGGGCGAACAATACTCAACTTGCCTGATTTGTCAAGAAAAAATTGTGCCGATCGACAACCAGGACGATCGCGGCCCACTGTTGATGGATCAAGCTCGCAGATTTGAAGGAATTTGGACGTTCGATCGCGAGGTAAGCTCCAAAGCTGCGGCATTGTTGCTCGATAGAATTGGCAATTATCGCCCGGAATTGGCCGAAAAGATCGAGCGAGCGCGAACTACTTACAAGCTCGTCAAAACACCGAAAAAAACCAGGAAATCCGCCACTTCCAAAGCCAGCAAACCCGACATAATTACGGGAAAAAACTCAAAAATTCCCAATCCCAAATTGAGCGATGCTTTTACCGAACGCTTAGTCACCTACTTGCAAGCAGGCCAGCACAAATTGCTCAAAGCATACAGCGCCATCGCCGCTCAGGAACGCAAAGAACGCCTGGTAAACTTAATTACAACGGCAATGCGGCAGTCTCTCAACCCGCAAGAAATCGTCGAAGTCGCAGTGCAAGAACTCGGTACTGCCCTGTCGGCAAGCCGATGTTTGATTTATCGGTGCAAGGCCACAGATGTGGCGGTCAAAATCGATCGCGAGTTTTTGGGACCGGGCGCTAGTTCCATGCTGGATCAGACTTGGCTGTTGCACGACAATCAAATATGGAGCGACGCGGTGGCGCGGCAGGAGCGAGTTTACATCCAAGACACAGCACAACACCCGCTGATTGTCAATACAAAATTCCTGAAAAAAACTGTAAAAAATTGGCAAATTGTCTCTTGGTTAATGGTGCCAGTGCTTTATCAGGGGCGGGTTTTGGGCATGGTGGAAATGCACCAGTGCCGATCGACTTTGGCTTGGGAAGAAGACGAAATTGCTTTAGTAGAGGCGATCGCAACCCAACTCGGAGCCGCCTTAATTCAAGCAGAAACCTACGCTCATTTAGAAGAACTCAACCAACAATTAGAAGCATTAGACCGCACTCGCAGCAATCTAATTGCCATCACCGGACACGAACTCCGCACCCCTCTTTCTACGATTCAAGTTTGTTTGGAAAGTTTGAACTCCGAACCAGATATGCCCCCAGAATTGCGGCAAATCATGTTAGAAACTGCCCTCGGCGATGCCGATAGAATGCGAAAACTCGTGCAGGATTTCTTAACTCTTTCTCACTTAGAAAGCGGGCGAGTCCAATGGAATGTAGAATCGCTGACGCTGCAAGAATGCGTTGATTTGGCCCTCAGCAGCGTGCGATCGCGCACGGTAGATCAACAGTTACCGGAAATTATCGCCGAGGTGTCGGCAGAATTGCCTTTAGTGCAAGCTGACGGAGAGTGGTTGGTGGAGGTGCTCTCCAAACTGTTAGACAACGCTTGCAAATTCACCACACCTCAAGGAAGCGTGACAGTGCGAGCGAAATGCAACGGTTCTCGAATGGTGGAAGTGCTCGTAGCCGATACGGGGAGGGGAATCGAGGCGAACAGTTTAAAAGTAGTGTTCGATCGATTTTATCAAGAAGAAGGAGCTTTGCGCCGCAGCGCCGGCGGTACCGGTTTGGGATTGGCAATTTGCAAACAGATTGTTGCCGGCTGGGGCGGTAAAATTTGGGTAGATTCGGCAGGAAAAGACCGAGGAAGTGAATTTCACTTTACTATTCCCACTGTTTAGACTCAATTGATAACAGTTAACTAATCACTAATAACGGATGACAGATCGCTGCAAACTAACCCTCGGCTTACCCTAAATCGAAATCCCAAACCCCAACTCTGTTCCCTCTTCTAAGGATGACAAATATTCCCACCTTCCCCAAGGTTTTTCAGTTACTATTTGATACCCAATAAACATCCCCAATTCCGTACCTTTGCCTTCTGCTTTATGGGTAAAAAATAACGTAAACAATTTTTATGTGCCTGATTCGGATCTTCCAGTCTGTTGTCAGCGCTCGGAATTACAAGGGTGTCGATTATTTCCGGTTCTTTAGGGCAAACACTCACCATATAAATTGTATAGCAATCCTTGCAGGAGTCGTAATTTTTTTACCCCGCCCCAACCCTCCCCGAAGCCGTTCGCTCGGGAGTAAGAAATTCACAAATGATGCGAGGATTGCTATAATTATAGTGAATTTTTTTTGAGGTTTTGCGTAGATTTTGTCAGGTTGGATTATTCCCTAGCCCCGCTCGCATTAGAAATCAAATTTTTTATAAATACATGATTGATTTGTCCCGGATGGCATTCTGATTTTGTAAATCACCCTAATGTTTAATGATTTCAAGTGCCTATCTGTTGTTCTTGGGCTTAAGCCGGTGAGACAAAATCCTTAAAATTGTAGGGTGTACCGAAGCGCACATTACTCACGTCTAAACTCTCGTTGTAGGGTGCGCGCTGCCGACATTATTGAGCTAACAACTCTTTTGTATGGTGCTGGCGACCTAGATTAACAAAACGTTGGCAAAAACTGGGTTTTTTAAAGGAAATAGTTGCTTAAAGCCTTGGAACAAAGTTAAAAAACCGGGTTTGTGAGCGTCTGAGCGCGCAAGTCTCGACCGACACACGATTGCACAGAAAAGTTTTCACGGCAGAACCAGCCTCCGCTGCTACACCCTCTCTCACCCTCAACCCTCACCCTCTTAGATCGGCCTTAGAGGTGATGCGGCGGGAGCGGTGTTCACCTTTAGGATAGAAAGTATCAAAGCAGATTCAGCACGCGCTTGCCCTCTTAAACCCGGTTTGGCGACAGAATACCTAGGGATGCTGCCGCAAATTCATACCAGTTTAAAAAAAGAATGCAACTGTAGGCAAGCTGCAAACCCCGATAGTAATCAGTCATGCCCCATCTAAAATCTAAAATCTAAAATCTAAAATGGTATAAGTCTGTCCTGCACAAGCCGTGAGATGGTAAAAGTCGATCGAATCTGTTGAGGCCTGCCGACGCCAGTGTTGATTCGTGAAAAGTTGAGGATGCAAATGTTTCGCCCGGAAAAAGTTTGTTTCCAGAAGAATACTCAAACCTAGATGGTAGGAAAATCGATTATGTCACCTACAAGCCAGATGAAATCTACTCAACCTATGGCCAACAAGCCACAACTAAAATTAGGTTCCCAAGATAAAGCGGTATTGGAACTCGAACAACTGCTAACCAAGTTGCAACTTTATCGGCACCCTGCTAAAGGAATTTTTAACAAAGCAGTGGAATTTTCTGTGAAGCTGTTTCAGTTTCGGGTTTTCTTGTCGCCGGACGGCATTGTCGGGCCACTCACTTGGCAGGCGCTTTATACTGCAGCTCCAGTTAATATGCCGGTACTGAGATTGGGCAGTTCTGGGGAAGCAGTCGCTACTGTTCAGGAAGTTCTCAAAAGTTCCAAGCATTATGGCGGTAAAATTGACGGCGACTTTGCAACTTTGACGGACAAAGCTGTTCGCGCGTTTCAAAAAAGCTTTGGGATTGAGGCCGACGGGATTGTCAATCAAGAAACTTGGACTGCTTTGAGCCAAATTCCGCGCGGCTATGACCCTAAGTGGTTCTTGACTTAGGGTTGCGCGGTAAATTGTTCGATCGTGTGTGGGGGAAAATTGGGGGAATGTGCGATTATTCGGGTGCCCCACAAGCACCAGAATAATTGCTGTTTTTTTTTTGATTATTTTTTCGGTATTCGTGCTGCCTAATTCTGTTTTCTAACTTTGGTTAAAGTTACCAATAATCAATTATTAATTACTAATTATCAATTATCAGAAAAGATCGATCGCCAAAAAACTGTTAATTTTCCTTACAATTTCGAGAACAGCGTGCAGTCTCAATGATACGATGCCGTAAAAATCCTTTGGATATATCTATGGCCGAACAACTTACTGGACAACCCCCAATCTTCGGCGGCAGCACCGGCGGCTTGCTGACCAAGGCGCTAGTTGAAGAGAAGTACGCTATCACTTGGACTAGCCCCAAGGAGCAGGTGTTTGAAATGCCTACTGGTGGCGCTGCGATTATGCGTCAAGGCGACAACTTGCTGCATCTGCCCCGCAAGGAGCAGTGCATCGCTTTGGGTGGCCAGCAACTGCGGGCTAAATTCAAAATCACCAACTACAAAATTTACCGCGTGTTTCCCGACGGTACTACTGAGTACCTCCATCCCAAGGATGGCGTGTTCCCTGAGAAGGTGAACGAAGGTCGTCCCTACAACGGTAAGATTGACCGCAATATTGGCAGCAATCCAAATCCGGCTAAGCTGAAGTTCAGCGGTAAGAAGACTTTCGATCCTTAGAGCATGACTGCATGGCTGAGCAAAACATAGGTAATATTCCCTGTAAGGCTCAGCTTGTAAACTTGTTTTTGCAGTAGTATTCTGACGCAGCAGGCTAAGCCCGCAGCGCCAGAATACTACTGCAAACTTCAAATCTAATTAAAAGTTAATCGTTAAATTAAAAATGAATGTCGCAATCAGGCGAGCGCAGCCTTCTGATATCGATGTTTGCGCTCGCATTAATTATGAAGCTTTTAAAGAGATTTCCGATCGGCATCAATTCCCTACAGATTTTCCGACGCTGGAGTTTTCAACTGAAATTATTGGTCTTGTGATCGAAAGTCCGGTATTTTTTGGGATCGTAGCCGAGAGCGAGGGTGCGGTTGTCGGCTGCGGGTTTATAGACGAACGCAACCCGATTCGCGGTATCGGGCCTGTCACTGTCGATCGAACTTTTCAAGGCCACGGCACGGGGCGGGAAATCATGAAAGCCTTACTGGAACGCGGACAGGACGCTCGGGGCATCCGTTTGGTTCAAGAATCTTTTAATATGGCGTCGCTGTCGCTGTACGCTTCTTTGGGTTTTGAGGTGAAGGAACCTTTCGTGTTAATGGAGGGGAAGTTTCGCAGCCAGCCACAGAATGGGTTTGAGGTGCGCCCGATGGCTAGTGAGGATGTTGAGGAATGTGCGGCTTTGTGTAAAAAACTGTGCGGGTGCGATCGAACTTCGGAGATTGAAGACGCCTTGAATTACTATTCTCCCTTCGTTGCCTGCAAGCAAGGTCGCATTGTGGCTTATACTTGTGCGGTGTCTGCTTTGGGCCACAGTGTCGCCCAAACAGAAGCGGATATGCAGGCTTTGCTCTTGGGGGCTGCTGCGTACAGTTCCGAAGAATTGCTTTCTTTTCACTTGCCGCTGAGGTACGCAAGTTTGTTTCGTTGGTGCTTGCAAGAGGGGCTGCGCGCCCTCAAACCCATGGCGGTGATGGCAGTTGGCGAGTATCGGTCGCCGGAGGGATGTTGGTTTCCGTCTTTTGTTTATTGATTGTATAGCGAAGTTAGTATATGATATTTCCCGATTTCTCACAATTCTCGGAACTGGCGAAACAAGGCAATTTTGTACCCGTGTATCAAGAATGGGTTGCTGATTTGGATACGCCGGTGTCTGCGTGGTATCGGGTTTGTGCGGGTCAACCTTACAGTTTTCTGCTGGAGTCGGTGGAAGGTGGGGAAAAACTTGGGCGTTATAGTTTCTTAGGGTGCGATCCGTTGTGGATTTTGGAGGCAAGGGGATCTCGCACAACTCAAGTTTACCGTGACGGTTCCGAAAAAGTATTTACGGGCGATCCGTTTGTAGCTTTAACTGAATGTTTGGAGTCTTATCAACCGGTGAAATTGCCGCAGTTGCCGCCGGGAATTGGCGGGCTATTCGGTTTTTGGGGTTACGAGTTAATTAAGTGGATAGAACCGCGAGTTCCCGTGCATCCAGCAAGCGAGAATGATTTGCCGGATGGATTGTGGATGCAGTTGGATAATTTGCTGATTTTTGACCAGGTGAAGCGGAAAATTTGGGCCGTCGCCTATGCGGATTTGCGGGAGGTTGGTGTTGATTTGACCGAGGGTTATCAGCAAGCGTGCGATCGGGTTGGTAAGTTAGTTCAGAAGCTGCAATCGCCGCTTTCCCGGCAATCTACTCTCATAGAATGGACACCTCCCAATAACGGGCAAGATGCCCGTTCCACAACCGGAAATACAGAATTGGCTTACACTAGCAATATTACCCGTGAAAAGTATTGTGCCAATGTTTTAAAGGCTAAGGATTATATCAAAGCGGGAGATATTTTTCAAGTAGTTATTTCGCAGCGCCTAGAGGCTGAATACAGTGGCGATTCTTTTGCACTTTACCGATCTTTGCGTCTCATAAATCCTTCTCCGTACATGGCTTATTTTAATTTCGGAGATTGGCAGATTATCGGTTCGAGTCCCGAGATTATGGTGAAGGCGGAAAACACTGCTGATGGGAAAAAGATAGCAACTTTGCGACCGATTGCCGGCACTCGCCGCCGGGGGAAAACTCCTCAAGAAGATGATGCTTTGGCTGCTGAATTGCTGCAAGATCCGAAGGAAATTGCGGAACACGTCATGTTAGTTGATTTGGGCCGGAACGATTTAGGAAGAGTTTGCCGAAACGGTACTGTAAAAGTTGACGAATTAATGGAAATTGAGCGTTATTCTCACGTCATGCACATTGTGAGCAATGTGGTGGGAGAATTGGCTGAGGATAAGACTGCTTGGGATTTGTTGAAAGCTGGTTTTCCTGCGGGTACTGTTAGCGGTGCTCCGAAAATTCGGGCGATGGAGATTGTGCACGAGTTGGAAGGTTGCCGCCGGGGGCCGTATTCTGGGGTTTACGGGTATTATGATTTTGAGGGGCAATTGAATAGTGCGATCGCAATTCGGACTATGGTTGTTCGCTCTCAAGGAGGCGATAAACATTCGGTTTCTGTCCAAGCTGGCGCTGGTTTGGTGGCTGATTCTAACCCGGATATGGAGTACGAAGAAACGCTGAATAAAGCCAGGGGAATGTTAGAGGCAATTCGCTGTTTGAAATAGCGAGGCGGAGCCTCGGGATCTGTGTTACCAGGCAGAGCCTGGTAACAAGAAACGGCCAGAAACAGCAGTAATTATTGCATTATTGTCCAATTTACCTAAGCCCCTAATATTCGAGCGACCGAAACTGCAATATCAGGAAAAGCCAGCGGATTAATATTACCCTGAGTCAGAGTTTCTCTCGATTGATATCCTTCATTGGTAGGCTCTCGAAATACTATTAATTCCATAGTTCGCAAATTGACAACCCAATACTCAGAAATGCTGGCCTCCGCGTAAATCTTGCTCTTGATTCCTAAGTCTTTGTTCAGAGTATAATCCGAGTATTCTATCAGCCAAAAGATGTTTTCTGGATAGGGATGATGTTCTCGGTAATCTTGTCCCAAACGTTGAATTACAGCGATATCGGGTTGTGGCTCGGAGTTGCTTGGTGGCAAGATAATCGGTTTACCTTGGCGGATTTTAGCTCGATCGCCCAGCAAATAAATTAGGTACTCTCCAGCCTCATCGCTAGAGTAAGCATGAGATTCTCCTTCGGGAGCTATTTCGATTATTTCTCCATCTATTAATTCAGCATTTCGCCCTTCCAGAATGCCGGCTGCAATGATGCGGTGGTAGTCTGCAACCGTCCATTTTACAGTCGTGACGCTCACGGCGATTACTCCTATGTTTTTATTCTGATTTTATACGCGATCGCCTATGAACCGACTTTTTTCGCTCGCGCCGGGCGGTTGAAACCGCGTCTTGTCAAACAAAACCCGACGAAAGCCGATTGAAGACTCCATCGCACTTAAAACTTTTATCCCCCGCCGCTAACTCCCTCCAATCGCAGGAAATGCACGGTGCCCGGTAGACCCCCCGCTACCACTGTCACCCCATCAGGCGCGATCGCACAGCAATCAAACCAATTATCTCCGGTGAAACTAGCAATTTCTTTGCCGCTAGCCAGATCCCAGATTCTTAGGGTCTTATCCGATGAAGCCGAAATTACTCGTTTGCCGTCGGGTGCGATCGCGAGTGCCTGTACAAAGCTAAAATCCTCGGTGAGGGTTTGAAGTTCCCTGCTGCTGTCTGTGTCCCAGATTTTCAGCGTGTTAAGTTGTGG
Source organism: Microcoleus sp. MON2_D5 (assembly GCF_036701905.1). NCBI lineage: Bacteria > Bacillati > Cyanobacteriota > Cyanophyceae > Oscillatoriales > Microcoleaceae > Microcoleus > Microcoleus sp. MON2_D5. Next base: position 27,888 of record NZ_JAUBRM010000006.1, on the reverse strand, counting down.
AACCGAAATCCCTATGAAGCCGTCGGGTGCCATCGCCACTGCATATACATAGCCAGTATCGGTGAGAGTTCTCAGTTCGGTTCCGCTGAGCAAATTCCAGACTTTTACGGTGTTATCGTCTGAAGCCGAAATTGCTGTCAGACCGTCGGGTGCGATCGCGACTCCCCTTACCGAGTTAGTATGACCGGTGAGCGTTCTCAGTTCGCTGCCACTGGCCAAGTCCCAGATTTTTAGGGTGTTATCGTCTGAAGCCGAAATCGCTGTCAGGCCGTCGGGCGCGATCGCGACTCCCCTTACCGAGTTAGTATGACCGGTGAGGGTTTGAAGTTCTGTACCTGTCTCGATGTCCCAGATTTTTAGGGTGTTATCGTCTGAAGCCGAAATCGCTGTCCGGCTATCCGGTGCGATCGCGACACCCCTTACCGGGCCAGTATGACCGGTGAGAGTTCTCAGTTCTATGCCAGTGTCTGTGTCCCAGATTTTAAGGGTTTTATCCGATGAAGCCGAAATTGCTCGTTTGCCGTCGGGTGCGATCGCCACTGCTTGTACCCCGAAATAATGGCCCGCGAGGTTACGCCAACATGGCCCCACTATTAAATTCCACCTCAAAGGCCGCAGCCAAGGACTATTTTTCGACTGCTTGGCTTGTTCCAACATCCTCTGAAACTCAGGCTTTTCAAAAGCAAGCAATCTCCCCCATAATTGACCTGCTAATTGCGTTTTATCCCTTTCCAAAATTGGTGCTGACCTGTGAAGTACCTGTTGAATCCAGTAGAGATAATCTCGACTTTGCTCCGGCCCACCCAACAAATTAGAATCTGTCGCTAAATCATAATCCTCAATTAACGCTTGAAGCCCCAGCTCATCCAGTTTCGCCTCCATAAAATCGAAATCCGTTAACAACTGGTACAGCTTTTCCCCTTGCCCACTTTCTACTAAATGCCTTGGCAGAGTTTCTAAAGTATAAAGTCGCTTTTCCCGCGACATTTCCCCTAACTCTTGTTTAAACTCACTCATCGTTACAAATCCCTCAACAAATTCTTACAAATCCCTGTTTCTCTATATCTTTCCAATTCTAAGCGCTTCTTTAAAGTGCGTCAAATCGTCGCGGTGACTCGATCGATAAAATAAATCTGCTTTGTAACGCTGGATGTAAAATATCAGTTATCGACTTTTACCAAAGGCATAATTATGAATTTTTATATAGTTGACGTGTTTGCGGAGTCAAAATATGCTGGCAATCAACTAGCTGTATTTTGCGGTGCGGGAGTTGCCGAACTATCTGAGGCCCAAATGCTGCTGATAGCGAGGGAAATCAATTATTCAGAAACTACGTTTATTCGATCGCCCGATCCGCGAGATGGCGGCTATGATGTGCGGATATTCACGCCCAAGAAGGAATTGCCCTTTGCCGGTCATCCGACTTTGGGCACTGCGTTTGTGTTGCAGCAAGAGATTATTCGCGAAAAGGTCGATCGAGTAATTCTCAATCTAGCCGTCGGTCAAATTCCCGTTACTTTTAATTATCACAATGAATCGGCAGATATTTTGTGGATGCGACAAAACGCGCCTAGTTTTGGTAAAGTTTTATCAGCCGAGACTCTGGCAAATGTCTTGAATTTAGAAACCGATGAAATTGATTCGAGATTCCCAATTCAAGAAGTTTCTACGGGAGTGCCGTTTATAATTGTCCCATTAAAAACTCTCGCCTCGCTCAAAAAAGCTCAAGTCAACTTAGATAAATATTTTGAGCTGATTGATACCACAGAAGCGAAAGAAATTTTAATATTTTGCCCAGAAACTTACAGGGACCTTAATGATTTAAGCGTGCGAGTTTTTGCCCATTCATTAGGAATTCCTGAAGATCCGGCGACTGGCAGTGCTAACGGCTGTTTGGCTGGATATTTGGTAGAATATGCTTATTATGGGGAAGCAAAGATTGATGTCAGAGTTGAGCAGGGTTATGAAATCGATCGACCTTCTTTGCTGTTGTTACAAGCAGCCCAAAATGAAGGGAAAATAGAAGTTTTGGTTGGTGGTAAGGTGGTGATGGTTGCTAAGGGAGAATTTGTGTAGAATTGTTAACAGAGAATTATTAACCGCAGATGCACGCAGATATACGCAGATACAGCCGATTCCACGTTTATGAAGAATACCCGCCTATGGCTCTATCCCCGCCGTAGGGACACGGCGAAAGCCTTTGTTCCTAATTCATAAAGCCGGAATACGCTGTATGAGGTAGCTCATATTCATTGATTCGCGTGATTGTTAGGCTAAAAAAGTCATCCCTACCAGAGACTTTCCCATGCTGCAAACATTTTCGCGGACTTTAAATGTATCCCCTGACGCTTCTGAAGCCCTGCTTTCACTTCCCTTAACCAGCTTGCTAGATTCACCGGAATTCAATCAATTATTGGGAAGTCTCGATACTGCTTTACTCAAAGAAACTTTGCCTACTGCTGGAACTGTTTTAGCTCAAAAACTCCCGCCTTTTTACAATTGGTTGCAAACAGAACTAGGACTGAAAAACGTCCCTGACAGTCCCGATCATACTACGAAATGGGTAGTCGGTTTTTTGAAGAATCAAGAAAGTTTAACTCGTTTAGTTGAGTTGCACAAATCAATTCCCAGACAGGCATTAGAACGAGCGATCCCTCGTTTAGTTAGCGCCTTTGATGAAGTTCAACCCACCGCTGTAAAGCAAGAATGGGAAAAAGCGATAGCAGCACTTTGTCTGCTTCTGGCAGTCGCAGCGCGGGAAAATCAGCCATCTGCGGCCTGAAGCCATTCTGTCTGAGTTTAAACAAAGCGCTTTTTTCGGAAAATTTGCAATTGAGTGCGATCGATCTGAACGACTACCGGCCGTGGCTTGTTGAGGACGATCGCATTGTGTCTGTTTACCAAAAGCAACTGAGCCAATACTACCACCAGGGCTCGTCTTTTCTGAAAATTGCCTTCAAAACGCGCCATTCGGACGATCGCCTCTTCGATTTTATAACAACAGTTGTTGCCTTTCTGGGAAATCACAAAAATCGTTCCCGGTATGTAATCGCCTTCATTTGCCCAGAAAGCATACCTTTCGCCTAAAGTAAAGTAGTGAAAAACATTGTTAGCCGTGCAAGTTTTAGCTAACTTTTCCGAAACGCCCAAAGAATTAAAAATTACAGTTGATCGAATATAATCCGGGTATTTTGCTGCTATTTGCTGAGCAACTTTGCCGCCCAAACTTTCTCCGATGACATCCGGCGGATTCCCGCTGTGAAATTGCTGTTTTATCCAATCAATAGCACCCGCAGTTTGTGCCGATTTTAATTGGCGTTCTAGTTTTGCCATAAATACATCTGGCGTATCTTCCAAAACGCGATCGAAAGGATACCAAGAACCGTATCCGCGAATCACCATAACAGGCGGATTATTGCCAGAAATGGGAACGCGACTTTCAGCATAAAAACCAGTGCGAGAGTCTTCAAACACTTTTTCTATGATATAATTTCCATCAATAACTTGCCCTTCCTCGTGCCGAATGTAAATTGAAGGATTATTGGGTTTAAAAGTATCGTGCATTTGGGGTTTGGCAAACTTTTCGTAGAGGGAATCTAGCAAGTGCCTTCCCGTTTGCCGATCGACCAAATCGAATTCTGTTCCTTTCATTATCGCGTAGCCGCCGATTTTACCAACAATATTTAATAAGTACAAAAAATCTACCTAAACCCGCCACCGCACAACGAAGAATCTAAATTAACTTTTACTTGTATCAGATAGCAAAAATCTACATGACATTTACCGTTGGGGGAGTGATAGGGCGGGTTTTAGAGATTGTTAATTATTAGCCAATATTTTATGTGAAACCCGCCCCTAGCAAATCACTTTTACAAAACTCGCAACGTGCTAGCAACACTATCGACTGCTTCCAGCGCGCGAATTTCATCGAGTGCTTGTTGAAAATTGCCTTCCCTAACATCGTGAGTCACGACGACAATTTCTGCTAAATCGCCGTGAATTCCCGTCTGCACAACAGATTCCAAACTAACTTTGTGGTTGCCGAAACAAGTGCCGAGTTTGCCAATTACCCCCGGAGTATCGCGGGTCAGAAAACGAGCATAAAAACGAGTAACAAGTTCCTGCATCGGAGCAATTTTGCAGTAGTGTTGGTGACTGCAACTGAGTAAAGGATGAGGAGTCGGAACAGCTTGACTTTTCAGGATGGCCGCCACATTTATAATGTCGGATACTACAGCGCTAGCTGTGGGGCCCGCACCGGCGCCGCGCCCGTACAGCATCAATTGCCCGATCGGCTCTCCTTCGACTAAAATTGCATTGTAAACCCCGTTGACACTCGCCAGCGGATGAGTTTTCGGCACAAAAGTAGGATGCACTCGAATTGACAGGAGTTCGCTTTCTCCCTCCGCTTGCTTGCCATTGTAGCCGGAGGTTTCTTGAGCAATAGCCAACAATTTAATCACAAATCCCAGCTTGTCGGCGTAGTCAATATCAGCCGCACTAACTTTTCTGATACCTTCGCAGTGAACATCTGCTAATTTGATGCGTCCGCCAAAAGCTAGCGAGGCTAAAATAGCAATTTTATCGGCAGCATCTAATCCATCTACATCTGCTGTGGGGTCAGCTTCAGCATAACCTAATTGCTGAGCGTCGGCGAGCACTTCGGCAAAGTCGGCGCCTTCTGTTTGCATCCGCGTCAGGATGTAATTAGTTGTGCCGTTGACAATGCCGGTGACAGTTTTAATGCGGTTTGCACCTAAAGATTGTTTGAGGCTTTGAATGACCGGAATGCCGCCGCCGACCGCAGCTTCTAGCATTACGTAAACGCCTTTTTTGTTGGCGGCCTCGAAGATTTCATTCCCGTAGCGGGCGATAACTGCTTTGTTGGCAGTGACGACGTGCTTGCCGCTGGCAATAGCTTGCAGAATGAGCGATCGCGCCGGTTCCAATCCGCCAATCAGTTCTACTACAATATCAATTTCCGGGTCAGTTGCGATCGCTTCTAGGTCAGTTGTCAGCACATTTTCTGGCAATTGTAAAGACCGAGTTCGAGAAATATCGCGCACTCCCACCCGATAGATTTCCAATTCCTGCAACAGCGGATGGCGGCCGTCTGGGGAGAGCAAAATCTCTGCTGTTCCCGCGCCAACTGTACCCAAACCTAACAAACCAATTTTGAAAGCCACGACTTTGACCCGTAGAAACTCAATTAAGCCACAACCATTGTAGGCTATTCCCGTACCGGAGCAGTGAAAATAGTATTGTAGGGTACGCATTCGGTACCTTATATCAATTCCGGTTGCACTCATACATGGTTGTTGACTGTTGACTGTTGACTGTTGACGGGCGCGTCGAAAAACTGAATGGTTGAGTGTTAACTCTTGACTCGATTTTATTATTCCGATGCAACCGGAAACGATATTACAAGTCGGAGACAATTGCCCTAAAAACAATTGTAGGGCGAGCCAAGCCCACCCTACAAATCAGATTAAATCAGGTAACACATTAATAAGTTTCAACGTGCCAACGGTGCTCTTTCTTCAACTGTTTCTGATAGCCAGCCCAGTCAACACCGTGCTTGCCAGACGCCGCAGACATTCCTTCATCAATTCCGCCTTCCATACCCTTCAAACCGCAGATATAAGTGTGAGTATTCGGCTTTTGAACCAATTCCCACAATTGGTCTGCGTTCTCTTGAATCCGGTTTTGAATGTACATCTTGCCGCCGTCAGCATTCTTTTGCTCGCGGCTGATGGCATAAGTCAAGCGGAAATTATCGGGGAACTCGCGCTGCAATTGCTCCAACTCTTCCTTATAGAGAATGTTGGGGGTGTAAGCAACTCCCAAGAACAGCCAAGCTAAACCTTTGAATTTGTAATCGGGATTGTTTTCTTTAAACATCCGCCACAAGTAAGCGCGGAAAGGAGCAATACCCGTACCGGTAGCCATCATAATAATGGTGGCTTCTTCGTCGTCGGGCAACAGCATTTCCTTACCTACGGGGCCGGTGATTTTGACATCATCCCCCGGTTGCAAACCGGTGAGAAAAGTCGAACAAACACCGAACACTTGTTCGCCAGTTTCTGGGCTTTTGTACTCCAGCCGGCGGACGCACAGGGAGATTGTTTTGTCGTCGAGGTGGTCGCCGTGACGGGTGGAGGCGATCGAGTACAGCCGAATTTTGTGAGGTTTGCCGTTTTTATCTGTGCCATCGGGAATAATCCCGATACTTTGACCTTCGAGATAGTGCAAATTGCCTCCAGAAATGTCAAAGGTGACGTGACGGACTGTGCCTTCGCCGCCTTCTCTGACCAATTCTTCTGTAGAAATGCACTTACCAATATAGGGATTGGCCGGCTTGTAGAGGTTAACAGGAACCTGAACTTTTTCCTTGGCTTGAGTCATGGGCTTAGTTTCTTCTCCAGATTTCTGACTCTGTAGCCCTGCTTCTGGTGCGACTTTGCCATTTGTTTCGGGCGCGCTGTTTGAGGGGCGGATGCTGACAATTCTTCCACCCATGCGAGCAATCCTACGCATTTCCTGATTCATGCGATCGTAGGGCACGGAGATAAATACGCTGCCACTACGGCGAATCGGGTTACTTAATTGGTCAGTTGCTTGGCTCTGACGCATACCCTCCACTTCGTAAACAAAGATGCGGCTGCCTGATTCTGAGTTTGCCGCTCCACCAGATAAGCTTGGGCTGTACATTTGTTGATTTTCCTTCACGATACAGAGTTATAAAGAAAGAGAATGTGACGTTAGACTCAATTTACTTTTTTCTTAAGGCCATCGGGACTAATTGGCCTCGCCAATTTCTGGGCCTCGCCACGCCGGCAGGAGTGTTGAAGTTGCGATCGCTCGCGTATCAAATCCCTACTAGCCGAACGCCGCGCTCACCGAGCCCTATTGCGTTCGGCTGTTGACCTATAGCTATTGTTGTCTGCGTACTGCCAATATTTTACCCGATCGGGGGATCTGCCCCGATAAGTCCTTGTGATTTGGGGAGCGCCCCACCCGAGAAAGGAAGATTCGAGCAGTTTAATGAGGTTGAGCTTGTAGGGGGCGGACGCATTCTGGTAAGATTAACCGCTAAAGTTAGTATTAATTACTTGCCTTGAAGATTGCTTGGGTCTTCCCGGGCAGGCAGTCAACTCACTGCTGTATGCTGGTGAGAACTCGATCCTCTCGGGGTAGCAAAGCAGCATAAAGCCTGCTGGTCGCTACCTGCGGGCTGAAATTTTGTGGAATCTAGACTTGAGTTAGTTAGTAAACCGTGATTGTTTTAGAGGGAAACTATGACCAGTAAGCCGGATCGCGTGGTTTTAATTGGCGTTGCCGGAGATTCCGGATGCGGAAAATCTACTTTTTTACGCCGATTGACAGATTTGTTCGGGGAAGATTTCGTGACTGTAATCTGCCTCGACGACTATCACAGTCTCGATCGCAAGCAGCGCAAGGAAACAGGGATTACAGCCCTTGACCCCAGAGCGAACAATTTTGACCTGATGGCAGAGCAAATGAAGGCGCTCAAAGAAGGTAATGCGATCGACAAGCCGATCTACAACCACGAAACCGGTATGATCGACCCGCCCGAAAGGGTAGAGCCGAATCACGTGATTGTGATTGAGGGGCTGCATCCGCTGTACGACGAGCGAGTTCGATCGCTCCTCGACTTCAGCGTCTACCTCGACATCAGCGACGAGGTAAAAATTGCTTGGAAAATCCAGCGCGACATGGCGGAACGGGGCCACCGTTACGAAGACGTGCTGTTTGCGATCAATGCTCGCAAACCCGATTTTACAGCCTACATCGACCCGCAAAAGCAATATGCTGATGTGGTAATTCAAGTGTTGCCGACCAACTTGATCAAAGATGACAAAGAGCGGAAGGTTCTGCGCGTGCAGATGATCCAGCGCGAAGGCATCGCCAATTTTGAGCCTGCGTATTTGTTTGACGAAGGTTCAACAATTAACTGGGTTCCTTGCGGCCGCAAGCTGACTTGTTCCTATCCCGGAATTAAGATGTACTACGGGCCGGATGCTTTCTACGGTCACGAAGTCTCGATTTTGGAAGTAGATGGTCAATTCGAGAATCTCGAAGAAGTTATTTACATCGAAAGCCATTTGAGCAAGACTTCTGCGAAGTATGAAGGCGAGTTAACTCACCTGTTACTCCAGCACCGCGAATATCCTGGTTCTAACAATGGTACTGGTTTGTTCCAAGTGTTAGTCGGATTGAAGATGCGGGCGACTTACGAGAAGTTGACTGCAAAAGAAGCGAAAGTGGCTGTTAGTGTTTAAAACGCAGACATGAAAGATTTGGGAGGCGCAATTGCGCCTCTTTTTTTGTGGAGAAATGAACCGCAGAGGGCGCAGAGGGCGCAGAGAAGAGTTAGGGAATAATACAATTCATTTCAGAAATATCTAAATTTCAAAAAATGCCTGTATTGCCTATGAAATCGTGAGATGAGATTCGGAAAAAAGCGTTAACCCAAGCATATTGAGTTAGGGTAGAGTGTTTGGCAATAGAGAGTTTAAAAATGTTTTTCATGCTTGATTGAGGGTAGTTCTACTTTCTTGAATTATCTATAGCGGTTCTCGGAAAGATGAGGTATTCACCAATTCATTAACAATTCCCCAATCCTCGAATCCCCCAATCCTCCAATCCTCCACTCCCCTAATCTAAAATTCTGCAATCTAAGTTGTACCTCATCTTTCTAATAACCGCAATAATTCGATGCAACCCTGTCTGAATATCGATTAAGAATGCCAAAAACTTTACTGCTGCACCATTACCTCTTCCAGCAATAGCTTCATTCGGTTGCCGATCGCCCCGACATTGGGTTCCTGTAAAATACCTAGATGGTCTCCAGGTATATCGTAAATGGTCAGATTGTCTTTGAGAAAAGGTTTCCAGCCTAGATCCGGATCGAGACTGACACTTACGCCCTCTTCAGAATCCAGTGCTCTAAACATAACTACTTTGCCAGCATAGGGTTTTGGCACGTAAGCTCGTTCTGCTTGCTGAATTATCTTCTCTGTCATCAAATAGTCTGTGGTGTAAGACATTGACTCTGTAGGTTCTTTCGGCTTAAAGTATCGCCCGATCGTCTTGCGGGCCGGCATTGTCATGGGGTCTGTAAGTGTCATTATTTTATCGACGACACTACGGACGATGTAACCTATACCCTCCTTAGCAATTTTTTGGGTATGGAAGCGCAGCCGCTGCTGAATGGGTAGGGGCTTGTAGGCAGAGGGCAACATGGAATCAAACATCACCAATAACGCTGTTTCTTGTCCTTTAGCTGCCAATTTTTGAGCTACCTCAAAAGCAACAATACCTCCAAATGACAAACCACCCAAATAATAGGGGCCTTCTGGTTGCACCTTCACGAGTTCATTGATGTAATAGTCTGCGATCGCCTCAACCTTATTGAGTGGTCCATTCATGCGATCTTTAACAAGAGTAATTAGGGCATATATCGGCCGATCTAGCCCCAAATATGGAATTAACGGATAATAAATAGACACTCCTTCAAACAGAAATAGTGGTGGCACAGAACCCTTCGGTTGAATCTCAACTAAGGAAAGGCTTTGGCTGGGGATATTCCCTTGACGTAGAATGTCGGCTAATTGTTTGATGGTTGGGGCTTGGAAGATAATCGATAGTGGCAAACTCTGCTGGAACTTTTCGTCAATTTTGTCAGCTAAGCGAGCTGCTAGCAGGGATGTACCGCCTAAATCCATTAAATTATCCGTAGTACCGATCGGCTTAATATTGAGTACCTGCTCCCAAATTTGGACAAGTCGAGCTTCTAGTCCATCAATAGGCAACACAATTTCACTGTACTGAACCATATCAACAACCTGCGGTTCTGGAAATGCACGACGATCGACTTTACCATTGGGGGTCATGGGGAAGCTCTCCATCACTACAACCGCTGGCGGAATCATGTATGCCGGTAGCTTTGTTTGTAGAAAACTACGCAATGCAGACACCTGAATTGGTTGTCCGTGCTTCGGAATGATATATGCCACTAAGCGCTTTTCACCGGGTACATCTTCCCGTGCCAAAACTATAGCTTGTTGCACAGATGGGTACTGTTCCAAATAGGTTTCAATCTCTAGTAACTCAATCCGAAAACCTCGAATTTTTACTTGAAAATCGATGCGACCAATAAACTCCAACGTTCCATTGGGTAAATAGCGGGCAGTATCCCCTGTTCTGTAAAGTTTGTCTCCAGGTCGATCGCTAAATGGATTAGCAACAAAATTACTTGCAGTGCGTTCTGCCAAATTGAGATATCCCCTCGCAAGCCCTGGGCTGCCAATATACAGTTCTCCAATATCGCCATCTGGCACAAGATTTAGGTTTTCATCCAGAATGTAAATTTGGCTGTTGGGAAGAGGACGACCGATCGGAATGTCTGCTTCACTACTGAGATCGTAATCTTCAGCGATCGGGTCAAAAATGGTGGCCGTCACCGTAGTTTCAGTTGGCCCATAGGCATTGAGCCAACGAGGATATTGCCCAACCAATTGTCGCCATTCACCATACAGAGCCCGAGAGGCTTTTTCTCCGCCCACAATCACCAATCTCACATCTGGCGACATGGGAACGCGTAGCAATGAGAGTCCGCTGACGAGGCCATGCCAAAAAGCAGTTGGCAAGTGCAGAATAGTAATGCGTTCTTGCTCAATAAATTCGAGGAATTGGCGGGTAGAGCTAATACAGTCTTCCGTTCGCAGCACGATTGTTGCACCACTTACCAAGGATGGAAAAACTTCCCCAATGATGGTGTCAAAGCTCATGCTAGAGAATTGAAGTACCCGATCGCCCAATCCAAGATTAAATGCCTGTGCGATCGCCTTGCTGTGGTGAACCATGCCCCGGTGAGCAATCATTACACCCTTGGGATATCCCGTCGAACCAGAGGTGTAAATAACGTAAGCCAAATGCTCGGGCGTTGTCAGCAGAGACAAATTTTCAGTGCTGTATAGCGCCATCTCGTGCCAGTCTGTATCTGGACAAATCACGCGAGCATTGTGTTCTGGCAAAAATTCAACCAGATGCTGTTGAATCAAAATGAATCGCACAGCGGCGTCTTGTAACTTGTACGCTCGACGTTCGTGGGGATAGGTTGGGTCGATCGGCACATAGGCCGCCCCAGCCTTGATCACCCCCAAAAAGCAAATCACCATTTCCATGCAGCGATTCATAGAGATAGCAATCAGTTCATCCGGTTGCACTCCTAGTGCTTGAAGGTAATGGGCGAGCTGGTTTGCGCGTTGATTTAAGGCATCATAGGTTAATTCTTGCCCTTGAAATGACAGGGCGATCGCATCAGGAGTCTGCTTAACCTGTGCTTCAAACCATTGATGGATACTCACATAGTCAGATCGAGTTAGATCGACTTGAGAGTCCTCGACAGAGGAAATATCGTGAGTATATAATGGAACATCAACACAGACATCGTGGGTAGTTTTTAGCGCATCAGTTTCCTTGTTGGGTAAGTACCCATCACCACTCCTCAAAAAATCTTGAGAGTTCATCATATTTGTGATTTAAGTAGGGCGAGCGAGCTTAAGAGATGGCACCCTGTCGGCAATTCCTTCTGCCGCATTCATCCAGCTCACAGCTTTTTGTGGACTGCTTGTTGTGCAGTGTCGAAACTGCCGCAGTGCAGTAATACTGCGTCGAACCAATCTATCACAGTTGCCTGGTCTATCTGAATATGGCGGCGCGAATCAATGCGCTTTTGGGGAACGGAAGTTGTTTCTGGATAATTACTTTTTCTCTTGTTTTAATTATACGGCTTATTAATTAAGCTGTTGTACATCAAGACTGTTTTGGGAATCATCTCATTAGCGAGCGGGGGCGATCGCAGTAAAAAAGCAAAACAGAGATGATCCCTTACTCCTTCAAGGGATCTAAACTGCTTTGCCTGTAAATGTTTCAGCTATTTACATTTTTTTTGTATGCCTTAAAAATTTGTACGTTTTCTTAAGTTGTCACCAATAGGGGAGGGTGTTTGCAAGTAGAGAGGTTAAGAAGGTTTTTCCGGCTTGATTGAGGTCGCTATCTAGGGAAAAAGTTAGACTGCGAACTTGAATATCGCCAATTTGTTGGTCTATGGGCGCTTTGAGAGTTTGAGGGTAGATGAGAATTGCATTTTTACAGTTTAGTAGCGTTGCGTAGGTAACTACTTGATTACGATCCGTATTGTCTACTTTATCGGGAGCTTTGTATTTTGTATCGAGGACGTACAGGATTTCATTTGTTCCACTATCGCCTAGGAGTAAGTCAATCCGATCGAAATAGTTTTGGTCATGGGTGACTCGGTGTTGTGGTTTGACAAAAAAGCCTTTTGGTGTATTTGCTTTGAGCCATTCAGCGACAAATTGTTCATATAACTTAGCCATGTCTATGAGAAAAGGGAGCATTTCGCGATCGCCTTTTTCGTGACTGGGCCCTGTGTTATCTAAAAAAAATCGACATAAGGCGTGTAAAAGTTGATAATCTTGATTCAAACGGTGATAATTTCTATCAATACAAGCTTCTGATTTAAAATGTTTTAATGTAACAAATCCTTGGAGTGCGTGAAAGGCTTTTCGCACAGTCGATGAAACAGATTCACCGCACAAACCGCTGCGGCCAAGGATGAAAAGTGTCCAAGCCAGAATTTGATTGTCTTCGATATCGCCTGTTTGTTCGTTATAGTGGCATTTTAGTTTAACATCCCAAGGTTTTTGCAGGGCTGACCGCAAATCGACGCGGCCGCGAATGTAGGCGAGTCTTTCTGTTTTGGATAAGTAATCGCGATATAATCCTTTGCGACAGCGTTCTAGAATTTTTTGGGCAAGGAAGTTAGCTAATCTCTCGTAACTTTCTTCTAAAAATTGGCACTGAATCGATCCTTGGGGAAATTTTATCTTAAGGTTGTAGGCATAGTCAAGCATTCCGAAGAGGTTGTTTATGGAAACCTTGGGGCGGATGGCGATGTGAAATTCTGGAGTGATGGGAATGTTGCCAACTCTGCCTTTAGATTTTAAGTGCCATTGATATTTTGTTTTAGGGTTGGGAAATTCTATATCTATTTCCTTGGCATAATTATGGTATATTTTCTGTCCTACTGATTCGGGGATTGAGTCTTGTTCAAAAGTTGCTAATTGATATTCTGTAAGTTCGATAATTCGGGGTGATTCTGGTTTCATAATTGTGGTGGATGCAGTAACGCCACTGTCTCGGCGTTAATGACGGCGTTAGATTGTCAATAGCCCAATTTATTCTTGATCTTCTCCCAGAGAAACTCATCCATTTTTTCCAGGTTATCAAAGAAGTATTCTTCGAGGTATGGCTCGATTTCCATTTGCCAAATATCTTGGATATTTTCAGATAAAGTTTTTGTCAAAAAGAAGGAGATGCCTAGTTGATAGTGTTTGTTGTTAATTGCCACATTTATATCTTTTAAAATACCAATTAAGCGATTTAATCTAGCAAGGGGAAAACCTGTTTGCCATGTTTTGTGATAGTGACGCAAGACTTTATAGTTAGGAGATAGGGGGATAAATGCGAAGCGGCGGCGGAGTGCGTTATCAACTAAGGCTATAGAGCGATCGGCCGTATTCATTGTACCGATGATGCAGACATTTTTAGGTATTGTAAATTGTTGGCCGCTGGCTAGTTTAACAGTGCGATCGCGATCGTCCAGCAAATACATTAATTCTCCAAATACCTGAGATAAATTTGCACGGTTAATTTCATCAATAATGAGAACGCAAGTGTCTTCACGGGCTTCGGCTTGTTTGCAAAATTCTAGGAATCTGCCGGGAACTAGGGGATAAGTTAATCCTCCATCTTGACTTTGCGGACGGATGCCTTGAATGAAGTCTTCATAAGTATAAGCTGGATGAAATTGAATAATGTCTGAAAAGCCGTCACCGCCACCGATTAAGTATTGGGCGAGTTTTTGAGCTAGGAAGGTTTTTCCGGTTCCGGGCGGGCCTTGAATGATGGCTTGTTGCTTGCGGTTAATGGTGCGTATCCAGCGGTTAATTTCAGATGTTTGAAAACCAGTTAGTTCCGAAATTTCTTCGAGATAATAGGCTTGATTAAATTCTTTTTTGTATAATAAAAAATATTCATTTACCAGAACAGATAAGTCCTTCTCATAAAGATTAAACAATAAAAACAAGGGAAATATTTTTTTAAATGTTTGTGCTATTTTTGTGATTAAATGTTTAGCCGAATATCCTAATACCTCTGATGATTCTAGTGAGACAGCAACCTGAATGTTATTGACTTTAGGTGTCATTAATAAATTCTTTGGTATTTCTTGCCAACAAAAAATCTCTTCTAGCAAACTCAAAACAGATAGTGAATTTTCAATCTTTACGAACCTATAGTCTTCAATTAGGTAATTATAAGAATGAACCTGGCGATTTAACTCGCAAAAACTTTGATGGGGCAGCTTATATAATTCAAGCAATGTTTTCCAGGAATCACTTCTACATTGAGAGCTATAATTGTTAATTAATTTTTTTAAATTTTTTATTTTTGAGTAAATTCCAAAAGTAAATTTTTCAGGTTCAATATTTAGCATTAACTGGGCATTATCTAAAGAATTTATATCTCCCAGACCCAAAGCTACACTGTACGATATTGAGGGAAATCCTTGGAATAAAAGGAGAGAACCAAATTGGTCAATCCTGAAATTTATATAATTTTTGATAAAATCAGGTAACAGCTCTTCCACCTGGCTTAAAATATATTTTAATGGATTTTCAACATATTGCAAGAAAACTTTTTTGTGTTGAGGGTAAAAATCTGATCGGGGATTTTCATTAAATTGTGCCACTAGGTTAAATGTGTCTGCTGAAAAAGGACATTCAGGATGTACAAAAACTTTTTTCATTTTTTCTGTATGTTTAAGGTGACTCAATTGTTGTTCTTAAATTATTGTAGCCGATCGCCCTTCCCGACACCAGATATCAGAGATGCGATCGCACCCACCATCCTTACCCTCATCAATTGCCCTGCCAAACCAGTAACACTGGCAAAACCTCTAACAACAGTTGCCGGAAAATTTAAACTTGTGTCGAAATAATCTAAACGTGCTATATTCAATTCCGTCAACCCTGAACTGTGCTTTCAGGTAATGCAAATTTACAAACGAGTCAACTGAATGCTCTCTACTTTTAAGAAATTAGCTTCAATTGCAATCATCTTTGCCGCCCTAAAACTTTTACTTAATTATCCGGTTTTCAGAGAAATAGAAAATTATATCGCAAATAGAGACCCAGCAAGTGCTACCTTAGACGCTGGAACTCGGCAGCAAAAATCCAGCAGCCCGCCTCCAGTACCTCCCAAAAAATCACCGGAGCAAAAGTTCGATGTAGTAGTATATGGTGATGAAGTACCGGGGATATGTGCGGCGATATGGGCTAAGAAAACTTTAGGCGCAAAGGGCAAAGTTGCGATCGTGCGATCGAACTACGGAAGTGCTCCTTTGGGCGGCTTACTCACCCGTGGCGGTTTAGCTTACATCGATGTAGATAAAATCCCCGGTTGGTATCGCCAACCCTACGCCCAATGTTTTAAGGAATTCTTAGATAAAGCG
Organism: Microcoleus sp. MON2_D5; assembly: GCF_036701905.1. Classification (NCBI taxonomy): domain Bacteria; kingdom Bacillati; phylum Cyanobacteriota; class Cyanophyceae; order Oscillatoriales; family Microcoleaceae; genus Microcoleus; species Microcoleus sp. MON2_D5. Next base: position 12,266 of record NZ_JAUBRM010000006.1, on the reverse strand, counting down.
AATGCGCCCGAATCTTGCTTAGACCCAAAAAAGGCAGATCGAGCTCTCAAACAGATGCTTTCAGCAGCAGGAGTCAAAGTTATTTCTAACTCAACTCTTACTCCCCGCGTCGTAAATAAAAAAATCGAATATGCGGAAGTAAAAGGCAGAAATTTAACCATTAAAGCCAACTCTTTTATTGACGTAACTCAAGACGCCGAATTGGCAAGAAAAGCAGGGTTATCTTATTATACAGGATATGAATCTCAAAATATAAAATCCAAAAATGAAACTTTAGCTGTCTCTATAGTTCCGAGAATTACAGGTATAACGATGTCCGAGTTCCGCAGAATAGAAGATGCAATTCTTTACAACCGGCCTTTGGTAAAAAAGATTAAAGAAAGCATTATGAAATCTAAAGATCCGGCTAGTACCAAATTCTGGCTGAGGAATTTCTGGAGTACGATTTATCAGCCATATACAGACGGCTACGATATCAGAAGCGTAGCCATAGGCGCAGCGTATCACATAGACAGAAATCTGCCATTTAGTCAAAATAAAGGATTCTTTTTTGATAAAGGCAATGTCTGCGTTTATAACAAAAATGTGCTGTCCTGGAACGGGTTTCTGTTTAAATACCAAGTTCACCAAATCATGAAGATGGAAGCTAACGGCAGAAAACCGACTCCTGAAATGATTAGAGAAATGTCACATCTTCAATACTGGCTACAAAAGAAGTCTGGTAAAGATGTGAGAGTATTTCTTCCTGACGAGATTTATATCAGGCAAACTTTGAACGTTCGCGATGTGATAGATCCGCTGACGGGGAAGGAGATTATCAAAGGAGGAACAGTACCCGAAAAGTCGATCGGCAGTTTTTCCTACGATTTCGATATGCGGGGCGGAGTCAAGAATTTATCTGCGAGAATTCCGCCGCTGCCAGTCTATAATTTCGGGATAGAAAGCGCTTTAGCTAGCAAAGTCAAGAATTTAGCCATTGTCGGGCGATCGTCCGGTTATGTCGGTATGGCTGTATCCGTCGGGCGAATTGCGACGGTGAATATTTATCAAGGACAAGGTGTGGGCGTGGCGGCTGGTTTGGCTAGCAAGTTCGGCGTACCTCTGAATTCGATTACTTCGGCTGAAACGAAAAACACTCTGGAGACTTTAACCGGGAAAACTACGTATTTGTCGGGGAGAGATACGAGTTATGGAGTTGATTATAAGGAGGTGAAGTAATCGAGGTATAGCAGTCGCCCGTGTTGCTATACGATGTTAAATCCCGCCTACAAACTATAAATTTTTGTTTGAGTTTGAGAACAAAAAACGCAATTCCTGGAGTTGGATAACTGTTATTCATTGCGATTCTTAATTATTGCAAGTTGTTTTACCAGTAGGACTAATGCAAAAAAACGGTCGATCGGCAAAATCGTGGCTTTCTCCCAGAGAAGGCGGGTTGTGGATTAGGGATTTCTGTCAAATAAGATATTAAAAGGATTTAACCACTGAAGATGTCGAAACCTCATATTCGACGGCGCAAGATTCCCCAACTCTTAGATATCCTCTCGATCTTCGCTCTGCTGCTGCTCGTATTCTGTAATAATGTTCTGAATATCCTCTGCTGCAATATCGACTTGTTCGGATTTGGTGTAAAGGGTCAGCAAAATGATTCCCGTTGCTGTTTGGACGTAGTAAATTAAACGGTATCCACCACTTTTACCTTTTTGAGTGTCGCTATTTCGGACTCTCAACTTGAAGACTGCATAACCCACTCCAGCAATTCGATCTCCTGGCAGTTCTCCCCGTGTGAGTTGTTCGATAATGGGTTGAATATCATTGCGAATGCTGCGGTATTTTTTTGCAAGAGTGCGTAAATTGCGATTGAAGGTTGGTGAAACTATAACTTGAATTAAGGGCAAGTCAGTCATTTTCAATTCCTTCCCACATTTGAGCAACCGAAATGGTTTGCCCAGTCATGGCTTCGTGCCAAGCTTGCCGAAAATCTTGTAGAAGCGCTGCTTTAGATTGGCCCTCTCCGTCAATTTCTGAGAGTTCTGGAATACTAAAAGAATTAGCAGGAGGCATCTCTTTGATATCTGCTGAAAAAACCTCTGGCAGATTATTTTGCGAAATGATTACCCCCTGACGTTGCTTTTGGCTTAGAAACTCTATAAAACTCGCAACTAATGCCAGATGTTCTGGAGAGAGTCGATCGAGCCATCGATCGATTTGATGTCGAAGTGCTGCTACATTCATAATGCCATCAAACCTTTTAATTTTACCTTCATTTTAACGTAAACCCGCCCCGCCTTGAATATCGCTCTTCCCTCTGCCTCTGACGCGGATGCGGTTCAAAACTCTTCTCCTCCCTTCTATGGCACAATCATAAATAAGATCAAACTCTCAAGCCACCATGACCGCAAATCTACCACCCCAATACGACCCCAAAGCCACCGAAGCCAAGTGGCAAAAATACTGGGAAGACAACCAAACCTTCAAAGCTGACCCAGAAGCCGGAGGCGAACCTTACTGCGTCGTCATCCCGCCGCCCAACGTGACCGGCAGCCTCCACATGGGACACGCTTTTGAAGAGACGCTGATTGATGTCCTCGTCCGCTATCACCGCATGACTGGACGCAATACCCTGTGGTTGCCGGGAACGGATCATGCTAGCATCGCAGTTCAAACTATTCTCGAAAAGCAACTCAAAGCAGAAGGCAAAACTCGCCACGATTTAGGTAGAGAAAAATTCTTGGAACGGGCCTGGGAGTGGAAAGCGGAATCGGGCAATACTATTACTAATCAATTACGCAGTTTGGGCGTGTCTGTCGATTGGTCGCGTGAACGCTTTACGATGGATGAAGGCTTATCCGCTGCGGTTTTAGAAGCGTTTGTCCGTCTGTACGATGAGGGGCTGATTTATCGCGGCAATTACCTGGTGAATTGGTGTCCGGCGAGTCAGTCTGCTGTGTCGGATTTGGAGGTAGACCAGCAGGAAGTTGAAGGCCATTTGTGGCATTTCCGCTATCCTTTGACGGACGGTTCTGGTTATTTGGAGGTGGCGACGACTCGGCCGGAAACGATGCTGGGCGATACTGGGGTGGCTGTGAATCCACAGGACGATCGCTACAAGCATCTTATCGGTAAAACTGTGACTTTGCCGATCGTGAATCGCGAAATCCCAATCATTGCTGATGAGTTTGTCGATCCGACTTTCGGAACTGGTTGTGTCAAGGTGACACCCGCCCACGATCCGAATGACTTCGAGATGGGTAAACGTCATAATTTGCCGTTTATTAACATCATGAATAAGGACGGCAGTTTAAATGAAAATGCCGGAGAGTTCCAAGGACAAGACCGATTTGTTGCCCGGAAAAATGTGGTAAAGCGGTTAGAAAATGACGGGGTTTTGGTTAAAATAGAAGATTACAAGCATACAGTTCCCTACAGCGAACGCGGCAAAGTTGCGGTCGAACCGTTGATATCTACGCAATGGTTTGTGAAGATAGATCCTCTTTCTCAACGCGCTTTAGAAGCATTAGATCAAAGTAACTCACCACTCTTTGTTCCTGACAGATGGACAAAGGTTTATCGCGATTGGCTGGTGAAGCTAAAGGATTGGTGTATCTCCAGGCAATTGTGGTGGGGACACCAAATCCCGGCTTGGTATGCTGTTAGCGAAACCCAAGGAGAAATTACTGATACAACACCTTTTATAGTTGCGAAAACTGAAGCTGAAGCTAAGGAAAAAGCAACGGCTAAATTTGGTGATGACGTGCAGCTAGCAAGAGATCCAGACGTATTGGATACTTGGTTTTCGTCCGGTTTGTGGCCTTTCTCAACTCTGGGATGGCCGGATGAAACTAAAGATTTGGAGTTTTACTATCCCACAACTACTTTAGTTACGGGTTTTGATATCATCTTTTTCTGGGTTGCTAGAATGACGATGATGGCCGGACATTTTACTGGAAAGATGCCTTTTGATACTGTTTACATTCACGGTTTGGTGTTGGATGAAAACGGTCAGAAAATGTCTAAGAGTAAAAACAACGGTATCGATCCGCTGCTGTTGATTGGCAAGTACGGTACTGATGCTTTGCGCTACACTTTGGTTAAGGAAGTGGTTGGGGCCGGTCAAAATATTCGCATGGAGTACGATCGCAAAACTGATGAATCGAAATCAGTGGAAGCTTCCCGGAACTTCACGAATAAGTTGTGGAATGCGGCCAGGTTTGTGATGATGAATTTGGAGGGACAGACTCCGGAACAGTTGGGAAGTCCTTCTGGGGTAGGTGGTTTGGAATTGTGCGATCGCTGGATTCTGTCTCGCTATTATCAAGTTGTGCAAGAAAGCCGCAATTGTTTGGAAAATTACGGTTTGGGGGAAGCGGCGAAGGGACTTTATGAGTTTATCTGGGGCGATTTCTGTGACTGGTATATTGAGTTAGTCAAGTCTCGCTTGCAGCAGGATGCTGAACCAAATTCTAAGAAAGTGGCACAGCAAACTTTTGCTTTTGTGTTGGAAGGTATTCTGAAACTGCTGCATCCTTTTATGCCGCACATTACTGAGGAGATTTGGCACACTCTGACTCAAACAGGTGACGATCGATGTTTGGCTTTGCAAGCTTATCCTGAAGCCGATATCTCGCTAATTGATGCTGAATTAGAACAGCAATTTGAGTTGTTGTTCGGTACTATTCGCACTATTCGCAATTTGCGGGCCGATGCTGATATCAAACCCAGTGTGAAGGTGACGGCGATTTTGCAAAGCGAAAGCGAGAAAGAACGCCAAATAATCTCAGATGGAAGCGTTTACATTCAGGATTTGGCAAAAGTCGAAAATCTGACCGTAACTGCTAGTTTGGATGCAGAATCTCCCCTTGGTAATGGGGGTCAAGGGGGGTCAATTGCTGGGGTTGTCGGTACTGTGCAAGTATTGATTCCTCTGGCTGGGGTGGTGGATTTGGCCGCTTTGCGTGCTAAATTAGAAAAGAAGTTGAGCAAGGTGGAAGCTGAAATTAAGCATACTGCGGCGCGTTTGACTAATCAGAAGTTTGTGGATAAGGCTACTCCTGATGTGGTTCAGGGGGCGAGGGATGCTTTGGCGGAAGCCGAAAAACAGGCGGAGATTTTGCGCGATCGGCTAAAGTTGTTTTAAGAGTTGACAGTTGACTGTTGACTGTTGACTGTGGCCGGGGCGGGTTTACGAGATAGTTAGTTTCAAGCATAAATTGTTTGTAAAACCCGCCCCTACGAGATCGCAAATCCTACAATTATCAATTACCAATAGCAGGACGCGGAATACACGGATAGCTGTTTTTACCCATTACCAGTTATGAATAACTAATAAGCAATCACTTATTACCCTCATGTTATATTTAGCCCAAGTACAAAATCAGGAAATTTTAGGTGAGATAAGTCTGCAATTGCTGGCTTGCCAAAATGCTGAGGATACTTGGGCTATGCTTTTTGAAGAAACTGTCTTGACCCTACCGCCAGATTTTGCTCAAAATCCAATTAACTCGGCACCTAATGTTTTAAATGAAGGGATGCTAGTATTAGCAGATATTGGCGAAAATAACCAGGTTGTAAATATTCAAGCAGCTACAAACTGGGTACTACAATTAGTTGAGAAATATTTAACAACAGGCTTTACTCCCGATTTTTTGCAGCAAGAAGCCCAGAAAGCAGAAGATTGGAGGCAATCTCTCACTTTGCAGAGTCAAGAATTGTCTCGCCGCTTGATTGAAGTTGAAGCCCGCCGAGAACAAATTCAAAATTTAGAAGCAAAACTCCAGCAGGAAAAGCAATTGTTGGAAAGTTCGATCGCCCAATTGAAAATTCCGCCCGCTACTCCACTAATTTGACTTATAAATTGACTTAAGTTAACCTAACAAAGTTAGGGACACGGCACTAGCGCATCCCCACAAACCTCATATGCAATTTGCTGGACATCATATAATTTGTAACTTGACAAATACCCCTTACCCGTTGCCGAATCGCCAGCAAAATTGCCTGCGGCTAAAGCACTTTTGACTTCATCCAAGCGGCGGGGAGACACAGCAGTTTCTGAGAATTGCTAACATAAGCCCGCTTCTGGAAAACATCGTACTGATTGCGTTCGATCGCATTTAAGATCCTGCTGTACAGCATAGTAGCAGCCCAAACTGTCCAGCGGATATCGGGACTGAGCACTTTAATTCCCGGTTCGGCGCTGGCGTATAATTTGCGAGCTCGCTGAATTTGAAACCGCATCAATTCCCGCCAGCGGTTGTCAATTACACCGTTGAATAAATCTTCTTCGGTGTAGTTAAACAAGGCTAAGTCTTCTAAGGGAAGGTAAATGCGGCCGCGGCGGGCGTCTTCTCCGACATCGCGCAGAATATTAGTCAACTGCTTGGCAATACCCAGGGCTATCGCTTCTTCTTTGGGAATTCTATTCCCCCAATGCCAATTCCAGTTAGCAGCGGAGCTCGATTCGCCTACACCCATGACAGACATCGACATCAGCCCTACAGTACCCGCTACTCGATAACAGTAAAGATTGAGCTCTTCAAAAGTTTCGTAGCGGCTGCGGTACAAGTCCATTTGCTGGCCCGCAATCATCTCTCGAAACGGCTGAATGTCGATCGGGAAACGAGACAGCGTATCCACCAAAGCTACGTCGTAGTCGTCGTGAGGATGGCCGGCAAACACAGATTCTAGGCGTTTTTCCCACAGATTGAGGGTTTCAGGGGTCGTTGCATCAGAACCAGGCCCGTCTACGAGTTCGTCGGTGCGGCGGCACCAGACGTAAATCGCCCAAATCGCCCGACGCTTGGCTTCGGGCATGAGTTGAGTGCCTAAATAAAAATTTTTGGCATAACTCGCGGTGACTTGGCGGCACAGTTCGTAAGAGTCATCCACAGAAGCCAGAGTTCTCATGCACTGGAGTTTTGACAGTTGCAGCATCCGAGAATAAGAAATTTAAAGATTAGAACTGATTTTCCCCCGTTTAGAAAACGGGAGATTTTTTACGTCTTTATGAAAAATTCTTAATTTTTCATTGGTTATTGGCCGTTGAAATAGCCTGCGCTGTCAGCTTACCAGAAAGCACGGCACCTTCCATACTCGCAAGATAACGCTGCATCGTATAATCCCCCGTTAGATAGAAATTGCTAATGGGAGTTGTTTGTGTGGGACGGCACTGCTGGCGTCCGGGAGTGGCTTTGTAGACGGAACGAGGGGTTTTGACTACGTGATATTTGAGCAGTTTGGCTGGTTCTGGGATTTGATCGGGAAAGAGTTTTTCTAACTCGACCATTGTGGCTGCGACGATATCTTCGTCTGATTTGCCTATCCAGTCTTTGGCCGGTGCTAAAACCAGTTCCAGCATGGATTTGTCTGGGTTGGCATATTCGCGGCAGGTGTTGCTCATGTCGGCGTAGACGCTCAGCAGGGGCGATCGCGAGAACAGCAAATGGTCGATTTCAGTTAGCTTGCGATCGAACCACAAGTGTACATTAATGACGGGTACTCCCTCCAAGCCTTCGAGCTGTTTGAAATAATCCATTTCGCCCCAAGGTTTCGGCATCATCAACTTGAGCGGGTCAACCGGCATCGCGGAAACGTAAATATCGGCCGTCAGAATTTCTGACTCTGCCCCTTTTACTCCCCGAATGTGGAAGCCGCGCACCGTGTTGTCATCGTTGAGCAAAAACTCTTTGATGGGTGCATTCAGCCGTACTTCGCCGCCGCGCTCAGTTATGTAGTCTACCATCGGCTGACACAACCTCTCTGTGGGGGAACCGTCTAAAAAGGCCATTTTCGAGCCGTTTTTCTCTTGCAAGAAGCGGTTGAGGGCTGTCAGCAGTATGGTTGCAGAGATTTCGTGGGGGTCGATGAAGTTGAGCGCCTTGGACATGGCGATGAATACTTCTTTTTCGACTCTGGGGGGGATGTTTTGCTTTTTGAGCCAGTCGGAAAACGAGTATTGGTCCATTTCTTCGACATAGTTTTGACCCTGAAGCATCGCCGGAATCAAACCTATACCGAAGCGGATTTTTTCCGGCCAGGTGAGCATATCGTTGTTGCTCAAGATGGCTGCGACGCCGTTGAAGGGAGCCGGAAGGTCTGGAAAGTCAAAGCGGGAATAGGTTCCGGGGGTTTCCGGCTGATTGAAAATCATCGAGTGCTCTTTCCATTGCAGCCGGTCTTCGATGTCAAGTTCTTTGAATAGTTGGAGCATATTCGGGTATGCGCCGAAGAAGATGTGGAGGCCGGTTTCGTACCAGTCGCCGTCTGCATCTTTCCAGGCGGCTACTTTGCCGCCGAGTACGTCCCGACTTTCTAGGAGGATGGGGGTGTGACCCGCGTCGGTAAGATATTTAGCGCAGGAAAGTCCTGCTAAGCCTGCTCCGGCGATCGCAACTCGCATTTGATACTACTTGGCCTCTGTGTTCGCTTCGGTTTAATTATACTTTACAACTCGTTACAATATTTTGTCATTCTCAGCCTAGGGAAAAATCTCACCGACGGGTAAGCCAGCAAAGATCCCGACTTCTGTCAGATACTCCTGGATGACAGAGTGAAGGCAAGTTACAGGAAAGCGATCGCGATCTTCTGGGGGCGATCGCTCAGAGACGCGGTTGTACTTCGTTTAAATAAAAAATCCACAATGAACTAATTAGAATCCCCAGTCTTATTTAGACCATTGTTCGCAGTGCCGCTAGCCCCCCAAGGTGTAGTGGGTAAAAATAATAGAAAAATCTTTTTTCTAGAGCCGTGGGTTTTTGGTCTTTAGAGGTATCGTAGTAGGCCAGAACTAGCGGTGTGAATATAGCGAAAATTTGAATCCAGCTTTTGCAACTAATTGCATATCCGATATTTGCTATAGTCCAGCCGAACCACCAAAGGCGAGAGCCTCCTCCTTTCCACCTAATCATCAATAGCGGGCAAGCCACTGCATACCAGCCGTAAGTCACTCCTAAAATTTGAGCACTTACTAGACCTGTGCTTAAAACTGCAATTTTGCGATCGAAGCGTCGGATGTAGCTCAAAGTTAGTGCTGCTACGGCAAAGCTAAACATGATGTTTAACTGCAAATTGCCAAAAAGTAACATATGAGGTATTTGAGAAAGTACCCCAAATAATATCAGTCGAGTAATCAGAGGATTTTTGTCCCCCGGTCGTTTCCAGTTTTGAGCAAATACCCAACTAAACAACGGAAAACTGAGGCGGCCGATGATACGCATGGGTTCTGCTTCAAGCATCAATCCGATGTGGTCTATTAGCATTAGAGCGGCGGCCAACCATTTAATTTGATTTTGATTCATACAATTGATTCTCAAATTTTGTTAGTAAAAGTTCGTTTGTTGTACTAATTAAATATTCTGTGACTTGTTGACACAATATATTTACAAGTTTTCGCTTTTCACGAAGTTTTATATGCTATCAATTGCAGTTCATGAATGTGTTTTTAAAGGTCTATATTTCGTAGTTTATATATTATTTCGGAAAATAGTATGGGTTTTTATTAAAATCATCAGTACAATTAAATCTACTGTACTCATAATCTTTACTTAAAGCAACACCTAAATTAAACAGAACAAGCTCTCTTTAATTTAGGTGTTTAAAAAAAGATACTTAAAAACTCTGTTGTGTACTCCTTAAGGTAGATTTACATTAAACTTATTGATTCGGATCAAATAATAATTGAGTTAATTTTACTGACATCGATCGCGACTACTACACCGACGACGATGCCTCCGCCGCCTCCGGTGACTGCTCCATCGAGAATTACTAGAGTGTAGAGGGAATAGGCGCTGGCGGTAATTTTTTGTTCGGGGGGACAGGTGCGGTAGAGGGAACAGGCGCTGGCGGTAATTTTTTGTTCGGTACAGGTGCGGTAGAGGGAACAGGCGCTGGTGGTAATTTTTGGCTAGGTACAGGTAAGGAAGTTGGTTGGGGTTGGGGTTGAGGGAGACCGGGAACACGGATATATTTCCAATTACCAGTAAACAATAGGTACATAACACCCGCAAGCACGACACCGCTAACAACAGCAGCAGTAATTTTCCAAACACTGTAGGGACGTTCGCCTTGAACTTCAGCGGTGCGTGCATTAACCATTACTTGATATCGTTTGTTTTGATAACGATAGGCACACAGCCACACAGGTAGCAAAATATGCTTAAAAGTGATACCACTGTAATCAGTAGAAATGCTGTGAACCCGCTGTTCGTCGCCACCAATATTCCTACAAACATCCGAGCGAATAGTAGGAGCCATGACATTTTTAGCAGATTCAAATCCTTGAGTGAGAGAAACTTGCGATCGCTGCGCTTCAAACCCAGCTAAATAAGATGAATTGTAAGGGCGCAGCGACTCCTTGAGATGCCAAGGTTCTAACGCATCTAGGCGGGGGCGATCGACTGAAGTTGTAGCGGGAATCAGAATATCGTCAAAAAAGCGATCGACTTTCCCAGAAGCAGGCCACCACCTGGTATGTTGCACTTGGCGAGTTTTAGTTTCTGTTTCGCCCTGTGAGTTTGTTTCCGTATAAGTTTCAGTTACGTAGTAGTGTTCTCCGCGAGAACCTTGATAGTAACTAACCGTATAAGTGTCGTAAGTCCAAAACGGCAAATAAACCCCTTGAATTTTCTCCTGTTGCGCTAGGGATTTCAAAGCAGAAGGAGCAAACCAGCGATTGCTGAGCCACTTCTGAATGCTTTCTCTGGCCTGTTTATCAGTAACTTCAAAAGGAACAATTCCCTCTGGATGCACGCTAGGGCTAGCTTTTTCAGGTTGCGTCACAATTGGCGAAGCACAAAATGGGCATTGGCCCGCTACTTTCGGCGGTTCAAAAGTAACAGTTGCTCCGCAATCATTGCATTTTACTTCCAGGGCTGTTGTTGACAAAGTTGTCAGCGTCGTGCGATCGACTTGGAGATATTGTTCGTAAGAGTTCTCCTTTACCTCTTCAGCCGTTTGGGGAATTGCATCTTCCCAGCCGCAGTAAGCACACTTGAGCTTTCCTGCTTGGGGGTTGAACTCTAAATAAGCCCCGCAGCTAGGACAAGGAAAACGTTTAACAGCAGGTTCAGAAGTATTCATAATGGTTAATTGGTGATGTAATTGCTAATCGGTAATCGGGAAACCATACCAATTACCAATTACCAATTAACTAAATATGCAAAATTTTAGGCGGCGGCTGGCGGGGGAGGCGGCGGTACTGTCGCCAACAAAGATGCTAATTCCGGCACTTGCGATGCTAACTTCCAGCCGTCAAAACCCGCACGCCACACCATTACCTGATGTGTCAAACCATTTTGCAGAAGTTGATGCAATTCAAAAGGGCCTGATTGTTGACCGTTTTGGGCAATATACCACTGAGTTTGTATTGGCGGAGGAGGTGGCGGCGGTGTTTGCGATGCTGGCGGCTGCATCATATTTGTCATTTGCTGGCCTAGTGCCATTCCCATGCCAAATTCTAATGCTTGATTGCCGCCGCTAGGGTTATTTGCAGATGCTTCTATAGCGTTAGCAGCTTGATATTGGGTATATTGCTGCATATTTCCCAGAAGTCCGATTGAAGCTCGTTTGTCGAGTGCTTCTTCAACTTCAGGCGGCATCGAGATATTTTCAATTAATAGCTGAGTTAACTCTAAGCCAAACTGCTGGATACTTGGCTGTATGGCAACTCGCACCTGTTCGCCCATGTGGGTGTAGTTGGCTGCAAAGTCCAGCAGGGGAACGCGGGAACTGCCAACCCAATTGGCAAAGGCACTGACTATTGTATTGCGGAGTTGATCGGTGATTTCATCTACTTGAAATAGTCCGTCAGTGCTGATTAGTTGCTTTAAGAGTTGTTCTGGATGGGAAACTTTAATGTTGTATGTGCCAAAAGCCCGCATTCTCACTGGGCCGAGTTCGGGATCGCGGATAATTACAGGGTTAGAGGTTCCCCATCTCAGGTTGGTAAATATTTTGGTGTTAAAAAAGTAGACTTCTGCTTTAAAGGGAGAGTTGAAACCGTAGGGCCAACCTTTTAAGGTGCCCAGAACGGGTAAGTTGCGGGTGTACAGTTCGTGCATTCCCGGATCGAAGATATCGGCAACTTGGCCTTCGCTGACAAAGACTGCTATTTGTCCTGGCCGTACAGTTAGTTTAGCACCTTGTTTAATTTCGTTTTGGTGGCGCTCGAATCGATAGGCAATGGTATCGCTGGTACAGGGTAAGCTCATCTAATTTGGTATAATATGAACTTGACAAAGTTAACAAAATAAGCATAAGAGACTGTGTAGACA
>NZ_JAUBRM010000134.1:0-12408 GCF_036701905.1 Microcoleus sp. MON2_D5 | reverse complement strand
TCATCTTTTTTCACAGTTTTACTAGCTTTTTCATTTTGGCGCTTTTTTCATATATTTGCAAAAGTGAGATGCACCCGCAATAACTTACTGCACGCCTCTACAATGCTGGCCGTCTGGGGCAAACTGCTCAATGTTGCCTCAAACATCTTCCTCGCTTTTCGTGTCAGCCCTTCCTTTTTAGCAGGTTCCTCTGTTTGCTTAGCTTCTGCTAAAGCTTGCACCTGCTCTAATAAATCCGTTTTGTCAGGCTCTGATAAATCGGAATCATTTTCGATGACTTGTTGGAGTTGTGTCAGCAGTTCTTTGATGTTGGGTTCATTGGTTTCCGAGGAATCGGGCAATTGATTGAGAGTGTTGGTCACATTTCCACTAATCGTGCCCAAATTAACGACTCCATCACCACCCACTAACCCGCTGATGTCGCCAATGTTGCCACCGCCTGAACGAATGTTGATTCCCTTATTCTGAGTCACAATTAATTCTCCTTTAATGATTTGAATTGTTTCTGCTTGAATCTTAGAGTGATGCGTACCTGTTTCAATAAACTGCTCAATCGTATCCTTAAGTGTACGAATTTCAGCGTCTCGTTCGGCTAGTTGTAGCTGAAGGGCGATCGGCCATTCCTTCTTGATTCGAGCGTAATCTGTAAAATACTCGTGGCTTAACTCAGATTTGTCGGCTCCTGGTGCTGTTGTAAACCGGAGATTCAAGCCATTGTTGCCCCGCCGTTCGATCGCCACAAACCGTAGCTCTTGCTCTGGATGGTTGGTTGATAACTTTTTAAGCGCAATGGAGATAGCGCGGGGGTCAATATCCTGACTGTGGTACAAATCTAGAGTATCCACGTAAGGTTTAATGAAATCTGCAAACTCTCCCTCAGCAAAGATTTCTCCCCAGTTATCCGGTTTTCGCAATCGGTTGGGATTATCTTTGGTTTCCAGGCGCATGAATACATAGTCGCATTGCACGTCCTCTAGCTTGGTGCAACCTGTAATCCCCCAATCTTCGATACAAGCTCCCGTGAGAATTGCTCCCGTCATATCTGTACCATCGAGTTGGGCTTGCTTCAGGATGGCTCTGGACAAATCAGCATTCCGTAAATTAGCGTTGTTGAGGTTTGTTCCAATAAAACTGGCATCTTGCAGATTTGCACCTGGCAGATTTGCATCTTGCAGGTTCACCCCTTCCAAATTCAAGCCATCAAAGTTTTGAGACTGTCCGTTGAGCGTGACAACGAGTTGCCGAATGTGGGAATTGGCGAGGTAGGTATTGTCCAGACGAGCATAATCAAGCGCTTTAACTTGATAGAAACGAGTACGAGTAAGATTAGCCTCTCGTAAATCGCAAAACTTAAGCGTTGCACCAGTAAAGTCTACATCAGTTAAGTTAGCCCCCTTAAAGGAATTTCCTCCTCTTGTTACTATTGCTATTACTGCTTGCAGCCTCCATAATCCGCCCGGACTACAAGTGAGTGCTTTTCGGCTAAGATGCCAGGAAATTGCAATAGTTACAATTACGATGGGCATTACTTTCGTTATGGCTACACTTATAATAGTTACTGCAAGCATTGGGAGAAATGTACTTACAGCAGCTACCACAAGAGAGTCTAATGAAACTCTCAATAAAATTAGCGATAAAGTGGCAATTTCTATACTTATTGAAACTAGAACTATGGCTCCCGAGCCTAAAAAGAAAGGAACACTCATGTCAAGTCTACCCGTTTGGGAAGGCAGAGTGATCGATAATAATAGAAGTGGTAGCAAGGCTCCTATACCTATAATAGTCCCCAGAACAAAGTTTTTTCGTATACTACTAAATAATGTGATACTTAAAGAAAGTAAAACCGAAACCCCATAAGGTAATGAAGATGTCGTCAATAATCCAGTTGCTAGTAAGCTTCCTGCTTCTAGGAAACAACCAGCTAAGCTAGCTAACAGTAGTGTCGCAAAAAGCAAAAAAACTTGCCAGCTCACTTTAATTCCAAAATTAACCTGATGAAACCTTGATTTTTCAAGGTTTACCCTAGTAAAAGCTATTCCTTGAAAAACAGCACCCTCAAAACAGGTTTCTGCCAAGCCTTCATAAAGCGGTTGTTGCATTTTTTAAAAAAATAATAAGGTACTGAATCATAAGCCTACTTAAGTACACTTTTTGTCACAGTCCAAATGACCTTTCCTCCAGCAATTAACTAGGCAGACTACTTGAGGGAAACCGTCAGGAGGCTTTTCTTTGAGGCCAAATGCTCCTGGTGGAATAATTTCTGTAATATTAATTCCTTCCGAGGTACTTGAAGAGTCTACCACCTCAAACTGAAAGTTTTTGAGTGCATTATCTATTGGATTTAAGGAGTTATCTGAAGGTGCGTCGAAAAGAGAATCAGATAATTGGGTCGTAGTTATTCTGAAGCTGATGAGCGATTCGATCCATTTTGTTGCAAGCTGTTTTTGCTTCTTAGAGAGATTGTCCCATCCCGGACATAAAATCTTTGTTGTCATACTGCTAGCTTCTCTAATTTTTTATGTTAAATAATAATAGGAGTAAATCAGATGCTTTATCAGCCATGAAGTTACTTCATTCGCAACTGGTAAACTAACTGACGAATTTTACTTTCTTTGAGGCTATCCGTCGCTCGCGCTACCTCGCCAAACGCCACCTGAGCCATCGCATCATCGTGCTTCGACGAGTGCCTGGTAAAACTTCAGCATACATTCAAGCTTGACCGCTTCTACTCAGTTACTAGAGCCTGGTTGCGACATCAGGACGGTTCTAGAATTGCTGAGACACCAAAACCTACAGGCAACGATGGTTTACACTTGTGAAAGATTATTCAGCCAGCGCTGATGGATGCGTTCGCCCCAAGTCAACCAATCCTTAAAATCTCTAAGCCTTGTTTTCAGCTAACCAACAGCCACCATGACCGACTCGATCGCCACGCAACTCAAACAAGCTTCAGAAGGTTTGGTCTTCCTCAGCGAAACCGACGCTCCTTTCGAGATCATTAGCTGGCAGACACAGGGAGAACTCACCCCGGCGAAACTTCTGCAACTCACCGAACATTCACCCGATGCTCCCGTAGAACTGGGGACGGTTGATGATTTCTTTGCGATCGCCACCCAAGAAGAAGATTGGCACGATGAAGAAGAACGGGAAACAGTAAAGCGGTTTCAAAACTTAGTGAGCGTGTTGGAGCAGAACCTATCGCAGTTGCAAGTTTAGCGAGTGGGCAACACCAACATCGATGCGTACATCGTCGGGGTGACTCCCGGTGGTGGTGAATGGGCGGGGCTGTCTACGAAACTGGTGGAGACTTGATTGCAACAGGCATGGCGAGCTATGAATGTTTGTTAATCATTTCCTTACATAGCAAGGATAATTAGAGTCAGGAAAGGTTGTAATATGAGAACGGTCGGCAAAGTAATTAGTTGGTTTTTTTCTATTGACTTTTTTGTTATGTTAGGAACCTTTTTATTCCTCTCTTACACAGAGAGCAAGCGATACCAGCTAGGTGCTATAGTTTCCTCTATATTTAAAGGAAGCAGGGCTCAAACACACGCCGGGGCGCACGATATCAACCCACAGTTTGAGACATACGGCGGGAACGCTGGCGCTGCGAGCTGGGGCAAAACTGCGGCAAGTGCAGGACTTGTTGGGGCATAAAGACCCCAGGACAACCTATATTTATACTCACGTAGCGCAGCGGTGGGCAAATAATCCGGCTCTGAAATTAGGGATTACAATTGGGCAGTAAACGACCGGAGCTACTTTTGCCCTGTTTTTCCCACTTTACTCCCAGTTACCTAATGCATCGAAAAAACCCTGAAATAGGCGAGCAAATTGCCCAACGTATAGCCAGCTTGCCCAGCGATGACCTCCTAAAGCAAGCTCAGACACCAGCTCAGATAGAGGAATGGTACAAAGCCAGAAAAATCCAGCTTCTTCTGGCTGAGTGTTCGAGAGCAAAGTAGCTCGTTAAGAACTATTATCCAATTGAAGAAGTGCTATATCTTTAGGAAAATGCCAAAAAAGCAAAGATCGGATTTCAAAGTTTTAAAATTTCTCAACCAGAATCCACTACATTTTAACAGTTTTAACTTATTATTAATTTCCTCAAGATTTGAGATTTGATGCCAGCACAAATGAAGCGATCGCCCACTCCTGCAGAGCCCGTCACTGAAGCGATCGCCCACCCATCAACTATGTCAACCAAGCGATCGCACTCCACCGAACTCACGTTAAATTAGATTTAAGTTGGAGGCTCGAAACCGTAAAATTACTGAGGCAAAACTAAGAGCGATAAATTATAATTAATAAAACTTATAAACTTTCTGCTAACAACCCGGAAAAAGCCATGTTTATTATTGCAGGTTATGAATACTTAGAAAAAATTCACGATAGTTTAATAACCCTGGTTTATAGAGCCCGAAGAATTCGAGATAGTCAACCAGTTATTATTAAAATCCTTAAAAAAGCATATCCTTCCAGTCAAGACATTTATGTATTTAAACATCAGTATGAATTGCTGAAAGACTTAGATTCAGAAGGCATTATCAAAGCTTATAGCATAGAGAAATCTAACAACTATATAGCTATAGTTTTAGAAGATTTTGGCGGTAATTCACTGAAAAACTTTTTTCAAACTGGTAAATTTATAGATTTATCTGTATTTTTGCAAATATCAATTGGATTAACTAAAGCTTTAGAAGAAGTACATAGAAGAAATATTATACACAAAGATATCAAGCCCGATAACATCCTTATTAACGAGGGAACCTTAAAAATAAAGATCGCAGACTTTTCAATTGCATCACTTCTGATGCAAGAAAAATATCTAGCCAGCAATCCCGATCGATTAGAAGGAACTTTGGCTTATATGTCTCCAGAGCAAACTGGTAGAATGAATCGCGCGATTGATTATCGTACTGACTTTTATTCTTTGGGTGTCACATTTTATGAAATGCTGACTAGACAGTTGCCATTTCAAACTACAGATGCGATGGAACTCGTTCACAGCCATATTGCCAAAATACCTGCTTTACCGCATGAACTAGATCCAACTATCCCGAAAGTAGTATCTGATATCGTGATGAAATTATTAGCCAAAACTGCTGAGGATAGATATCAAAGTGCTTATGGAATTAAGGCAGATTTGGAAGCGTGTTTAACTCAACTACAAACCAATGGAAGAATTAAAGATTTCATTCTCGGTCAGCATGATATTTTTGCTAAATTTCAAATACCCCAAAAGCTTTATGGCCGCGCTCTAGAAGTTGCTACCCTAAACGCTGCATTTGAAAGAATCAGTCAAGGTACGAGTGAGATGATACTTGTTTCCGGTTATTCAGGAATCGGCAAGACAGCCTTGATTAATGAGATTGATAGACAAATTGTGCGGCGAAAGGGTTATTTTACTTCTGGAAAATGCGATCAATTTAAACGCGGTATTCCTTATGCTGCACTAATTCAAGCTTTTCAGACCTTGATTCGACAGCTATTAACTGAAAGTAAAGAAAAAGTCGAAATTTGGAAAAATAAGTTATTAAAAGCTTTGGGTACAAATGGCAGAGTTATTATTGAAGTCATGCCTGAAGTAGAATTAATTATTGGGCAGCAACCACCTGTTCCTCAATTAGAATCTGGAGAATCACAAAATCGATTTTATTTAGTATTTCAAAAGTTTGTGGGTGTTTTCACCAGTAAAAAACATCCTTTAGTTCTTTTCATAGACGATTTACAGTGGGTTGATTCTGCCTCATTAAAATTACTCCAGCTACTAATGATGTCATTAGATAGTCAATACTTTTTATTAATTGGAGCTTACCGAGATAACGAAGTGAACGAAACTCATTCATTGACGTTACTTTTGAATGAAATTCAAAAAGCGGAAGTTAAAGTAAATCAGATCGATATACAAGCTTTAAATACTGTTCAAGTTAATGAATTAATTGCAGACACGCTTCACTGCGAATTAGAAAGAGCCTTACCTTTAGCAGAAATAGTCTTTAACAAAACGGCGGGCAATCCCTTTTTTGTAACTCAAATACTTAAAATATTCTACCAAGCTAACCTACTTTCATTCGATCTAAATGCTGGTAAATGGCAGTGGGATATTCAGCGAATTAAACAAGTTAAAATGACAGAAAATGTTGTTGAGCTAATGGTTAAAAAAATTGAAAAGCTTGCTATTTTTACGCAAAATGTTTTAAAAGTAGCAGCTTGTATTGGTAATACATTTACATTAAACGATCTAGCAATAGTCAATGAAAAATCTTTATCATCTACCGCAACAGAGCTTTGGCAAGCACTTCAAGAAGATTTAATTTTCCCTTTGAGCGGTGCTTATAAAATTCCTTTAGCTAATGTTTTAAATACAAACTTAGCATTAGTTGATGAGTCCGAAAATCAAAGTAATTTATCTCTAAATATTGAGTATAAATTTTTGCACGATCGCGTTCAACAAGCCGCTTATTCTTTGATTCCAGCACAGCAAAAAAAAGAACTTCATTTAAAAGTCGGTCAACTATTGCTAAAGAATACTCAAACAACAGAAATAGAAGATAAAGTTTTTGATATTGTTAATCACTTAAATATAGCTACAGAGTTAATTATAAGTGAAAAAATTAAACAAGAGCTAGCTGAGTTAAATCTGTTATCTGCGCGGAAAGCAAAGGCAGCAGCAGCTTATGAACTCGCGCAGAGATACTTAAATTGCGGACTAGAATTACTTGCTGAAGATAGCTGGCATAGTAATTATGAATTAACTTTTTCTCTGCATATAGAAGCAGTAGAAGTAGAATATTTAAATGGTAACTTTGAAAAATCAACTTCCCTTGGGGATTTTATTTTAAAACAAGCTACTTCGCTTTTAGAAAAAGTCAAAACATACGAAATAAAAATTCAATTTTATATTTCTCTCAATCAGATGCAAGCAGCACTTGACACATCGTTGTTAGTGCTGAAAATGCTAGGAGAATTTTTAGTTGAAAAATTGCCTGAAGAATTAGATATTGGTAATTTAAGCAATTTACCAGAAATGACTGACCCTGATAAACTTGCAGCCATGCGAATATTAGTTAAAGCGATAACTCCTGCCTTTGTAATGAATCCAGCACTTTTAGCACCGATCGTGTTTACGATGGTCAATATTTGTATTAGATATGGAAATTCAGCACTATCTGCTTTCGCTTATAGTTTTCATGGCTTGCTCCTTTGTACTTCAATAGATAATATTGAAAGTGGGTATCAGTTCGGTCAACTAGGAATAAATTTACTAGAAAAATTGAATGCAAAAGAAGTTAAAGCGAAAGTATATTCAGTATTTTATAATCATATTAAAATTTGGGTAAGCCATGTGAGGGAAACCATAGAACCTTTACAAGAGGTTGTTCAATATGGTTTAGAAAGTGGCGATTTAGAGTATGCTGGTTACGCGGCTATTTACACTTCAGTTTATTCTTTTTTTGTAGGCGAGCATCTAAATGAAGTCTGTGCTAAACAAACTATTTACACAAACTTATTAGTTAATTTAAAACAAAATTACTTGAGCGTTTTTATTACAATTTGGCGACAATTAGTTTTGAAAATTTTAAATAAGGCCGACAATGAATGTAGAGCGCTCGGTAATTTATTCGATGAAGAAGTAATGCTAGCTAGTTTTATTGAATCGAATAATGGTGCATTACTTTTTGCTACGTATCTTTCCAAATCAATATTTTTATATTTACTTCCAAATTACGCAGAAGCAGTTAGTTATGCAAAGCTAGCCGAGCAATATTCTGGTTATTTGGCCGGTCTATTACATACAAGCGAACAAAATTTTTACTATTCTATGATTCTACTTGCACAATGTTCAACGATAGGAGAAATTGAGCGAGAGATAGACCTACAACAAGTGGAATTAAACCAAATAAAATTAAAAAAATGGTCGTTATATGCTCCGATGAATTACGAACACAAATATTATTTAGTAGAAGCAGAAAAAGCTAAAATTTTAGGGAATATATTGCCAGCAATGGAATATTACGATCTGGCAATTCAAGGAGCAAAAGAACAAGGCTATATTCACGAAGAAGCACTAGCGAATGAAAGAGCAGCAGAATTTTATCGCAGTCTTGGAAGAGAAAAAATAGCTCAAATATATTTAGTAGAATCATACTCTTGCTATGTTCGTTGGGGAGCAATAGCAAAAGTAAAAGATTTGGAATCAAAATATCCGCAATTACTATCTTTAACCTCTAATGAAACTTCTAGGCGAGAACTAACTGTTACGACAAGTTCTTCAAGCGTAGGAACTAAAGCCGATGTTTTAGACTTAGCAACTATTATCAAAGCATCGCAAGCTCTTGCTGGCGAAATTGTACTTGATAAGTTTTTGGATAAATTACTAAAAGTTTTAATGGAAAATGCTGGCGCTCAAACTAGCTGCCTTGTTTTAGAAACCGATGGTAATTTAACGCTCAAAGCGACTGGTAGTGTAGAACAATACAAAATAACTTTGTGGCCATCGACATCTATAGATACTAGCCAAAATTTACCCGTTTCTTTAATAAATTACGTAGCCAGAACTAAAGAGAATATTGTTTTAAATAATGCCGCAAAAGAGGGAATATTTGTCAAAGATTCGTATATCATTAAAGCTAAAGTTAAATCCATTTTATGTGCTCCAGTTATTAATCAAAATAAACTCATTGGCATAATTTATTTAGAGAATAATTTAACTGTTGGGGCATTTACACCTGCTCGTTTAGAAATCCTTAAAATCCTTTCGACGCAAATAGTTATTTCTTTAGAGAATGCTTTGCTTTATAAAAATTTAGAAGAATACAGCCGCACGCTAGAAGAAAAGGTGGAAGAACGCACATTTGAACTAAGCGAAAAAAATGATAAATTAAAAGGTCAAGCAATTAAATTACAAAAAGCTTTGGATGAACTAAAGCAAGCTCAAGCACAGCTTATCCAAACTGAAAAAATGTCTAGTTTGGGACAATTAGTTGCTGGTGTTGCTCACGAAATAAATAATCCAGTCAACTTTATTTATGGTAATTTAAACCACGCTAAGGAATATAGCGAACACTTATTACATTTAATTGATCTCTACAAACACAGCAATCATAGTCCTAAGCCGGAGATTCAAGATTATATCGAAGAAATCGATTTTGAATACTTACAGGAAGATTTACCTAAGATAATTTCTTCAATGCAAATGGGAGCAACCCGTATTCGCGAAATCGTTTTGTCACTCAGAAATTTTTCCCGTTTAGATGAAGCAGATATGAAATCCGTAGATATACATGAGGGTATTGAAAGTACGCTGCTAATTTTGCAAAACCGTTTGAATAAAAAGGCTGCTCATTCAGCAATTCAGGTAATTAAAAAGTATGGAAAACTGCCATTAGTAGAGTGTTACCCAGGTCAATTAAATCAAGTATTTATGAACATTCTTACTAATGCGATCGATGCGTTAGAAGATCGCAATCGGCCACAAACACAAATTAAGAAAAACTCTAGTACGATTATTATCGTGACTGAAGTAATAGATTGCGATTGGATAAGAATACGGATTGCTGACAATGGAACTGGCGTAACAGAAGAAGTGCGTACTAAACTATTTGACCCATTCTTCACAACCAAACCCGTTGGTTCTGGAACGGGTTTGGGGTTGTCTATTAGTTATCAAATTGTGGTTGAAAAACATGGCGGACAACTGAACTGCGTTTCAGCACTAGGTCAAGGTGCGGAGTTCATAATTGAGATTCCCGTAAATCAGCAAAATCGCCAAAACTCAAGCTCCCTAGTGTAGATTTTATTTGGTTGATTCTGAAGGTAGTAAATAATTTAGGATCGGTCCTAAATTTGTGATTTTTTTTCAATTTGGAGTAACCTATATTTAGTAGCACCGATCCCAAAAATAGCGGACAGAAGAGTAAGCTTTAAACTTAGCTCGAACCTGTCAAGCTTTTCGCTAAACACAAAGGCTTTTAGTTGAGCATTGCAGAGAGAGTGAAAGTTCTAGATAATCCCTTACAATCAGTCACTTAGTATAATTACTTAGAGGAAGCATCAAATGTCCGATCATTTGAAAGGTGGAGCTATTCATCAACTGTTTGAATCTCAAGTGGAGCGTACACCGGATGCTGTGGCGGTGGTTTTTGAAGGACAACAATTAACTTACCGAGAGCTGAATGTAAAAGCGAATCAGTTGGCGCATTACCTGCGATCAATCGGAGTAAGGCCAGAAGTGTTAGTAGGCATCTGCGTCGAACGTTCCTTTGACATGATTGTGGGAATCTTGGGAATTCTCAAAGCCGGTGGTGCTTATGTTCCTCTCGACCCAACCTATCCACACGAGCGCTTGGCCTTCATGTTAGAAGACTCCTCAGTGCCAGTGCTGCTGACTCAGGCGCGGTTGGTGAAATCTCTTCCCAAACATCAAGCACGTATCGTTTGCCTAGATACAGATTGGGAAATTATTGAGCGACAGAGCGAGGCAAATTTAATCAGTGAGGTGAAGCTCGATAACCTTGCTTATGTCATTTACACCTCGGGCTCTACTGGTAAGCCCAAGGGAGTGGCTATCGAGCATCGCAATGCAGTTGCTCTGTTGGATTGGGCAAAACAAGTCTTTAATCCAGACGATCTTGCTGGAGTTTTGGCTTCAACCTCTATTTGCTTTGATCTGTCAGTCTTCGAGCTGTTTGTTCCCCTAAGCTGGGGTGGCAAAGTCATTCTGGCAGAGAACGCATTGCATTTGCCCGCATTGTCCGCCGCTCTAGATGTCACTCTGATCAATACAGTTCCCTCTGCGATCGCTGAGTTATTGAGAATGGACGGCATACCTTCTTCTGTCCGCACCGTCAACCTGGCGGGTGAACCCCTTCCCAATAAACTCGTACAGCAGGTGTATGAACACAACACAGTGCAAAAGGTCTTCAACCTTTATGGTCCTTCCGAAGACACCACCTATTCCACATATACTTTAGTGAAAAAAGGGGGTAACGAGCCACCCCCCATCGGTCGGCCCATTGCCAACACGCAGGTCTATATTCTAGATGCCCAAAAACAGCTTGTCCCGATCGGTGTTCCCGGAGAGCTATACATTGGCGGTGCTGGTTTAGCACGGGGCTACCTCAACCGACCCGAACTAACTGCCGATCGCTTTATTCCCAACCCCTTTAGCAACGAATCAGGTTCTCGCCTCTATAAAACTGGTGACTTAGCCCGTTACTTACCTGACGGCAATATCGAATTTTTGGGTCGCATCGACCACCAAGTGAAAATTCGCGGCTTCCGCATCGAATTAGGAGAAATTGAAGCATCACTGCAACAACATCCTGATGTGCGACAAGCCGTTGCGATCGCACGCGAAGACGTACCGGGTGACAAGCGTTTAGTCGCCTACATCGTCTCTAATCTCATACCGGAACGGATACCTTATCAAAGTCCTTGCTTGGTTGGATTTGATGGGAATCGTACTATAGAAGTAACCACCGAAGACATTTCAATGGGTGGTATTAGCTTAGTAGGAATGACAGAAATTTTAGAGCGAGGTAGTCGCGTCCGCTTGCACATACAGCTACCAGAAAATGCTCAATTTTTGTGGGTAGAAGGTAAAGTAGTATGGCAAGAAGAACAGCGAACTGGGATTCAGTTTGAGCTAAAGCCAACACAGCAAATTATCATCCAACAAAGCTTAGATTATCTCCTAGAAAAACAGAAATTTTGAAAGTTTTGCAACGCAGCGTTACCCGTACCCTCCGTAACTTTTTAAAACAGAAGTTGCCCGAATATATGGTGCCTTCTCACTTTGTTGTCCTGAAAGAATTGCCGCTAACTCCCAACGGCAAACTGGATCGTCAAGCGCTACCGTCACCTAGACAAATCACAAATGAACTGTCAAATAGCAATATTGAAACTGTAACCGATATTGTCTATAACTCAGATGTTTTGGAACTGGAGCGAGAGTTTGAGTTAATGCCTTTTGTTCCTCCTCGCACTCCGATTGAAGAAGTGCTGGTAAGAATTTGGGCGGAAATTTTAGGATTAGAGCGAGTTGGGATTCATGACAATTTTTTGGAATGCGGAGGACACTCCTTACTAGCTGCTCAAGTTATCTCTCGCATCCGAAATACGCTTGAAATAGAATTGTCTCTGCGTTCTTTGTTTGAAGCACCCACAATAGCCGAATTAGCCCAGCAAATAGAAACAGAACTTCAAACAAACTCAAGGTTACAACTTTCTCCAATCGAAGTGATTTCTCGCAACCAGAATTTGCCTCTCTCTTTTGGCGAGGAACAGATGTGGTTTTTGGCACAAGTGGAACCGGGTAATCCTTTTTGGCGTTGCTGAATTGAGGTATGATCCGACGACCGTCCCTGGCAGTTCAGGTCGAATAGCGCTCAAATCAGAGTATAT
>NZ_JAUBRM010000133.1:0-12551 GCF_036701905.1 Microcoleus sp. MON2_D5 | reverse complement strand
CTAAATATAATCTTTTCAATTTTCCTAACTTGAAAAGATTTGATGCCTTTTCACAATTCATATAGGATTGCTATAGTATTTTAAGCTTAGATTTTCCCGTAGATGATTTTTTCGCCTTAATTCGTTATTGCTACAACCAACGAACCCTCCATCCCTCATACAATCGGATTACCTTCGCGATTTTCGGAGTAGCTACACCCAGCGATTTAATCGCCGATAAAAATCGGACACCTTTTAATATCGGAGTGGCGATTGATTTGTCAGGATTTAGCTTAGAAGAAGCGCAACCATTAGCGAAAGGGCTAGAAAATGTCATAGCCAATCCGCAAGCAGTTGTCAAAGAAATCTTAGTTTGGACGGGAGGACAGCCATTCTTAACGCAAAAAATATGTGAATTAGTGGTAAAAATGGCGCGGGAAGCCCACACGGCAGATTTAAAAATACCACCGGGAACCGAGGGATTTTTTGTGGAATTGCTGGTGAGAGAAAATATCATCAATAAATGGCAATCGCAAGATGAACCCGAGCATTTAAAGACAATCCGCGATCGCCTCATTCGCAACGAGCAACGCACAGGACGTAGCTTAGGCATCTATCAGCAGCTCTTACAAGCGAGTGAAATTGAAGGCGATGATAGTCGAGAGCAGATCGAACTGCTGCTATCGGGTTTGGTAGTAAAACAACAAGGTTTGTTGAAGGTAAGAAACCCGATTTATCAAGAAGTCTTTAACCTGGAATGGGTAGAAAAACAGTTAGGGCAACTGCGCCCTTACTCCCAAGCTTTCAATGCTTGGATCGCTTCAAAACAACAGGATGAATCGCGACTGTTGCGCGGACAAGCGCTAAAAGACGCTTCCTACTGGGCGCAGGGAAAAAGTTTGAGCGATTTGGACTATCAATTTTTAGCCACTTCTGGTGAATTAGACAGGCTGGAAGTTCAGCAAACCCTGGAAGCAGCGAGGGTCAGAGAAGTTGAAGCCCGACTGGCAGAAGAACGCAAGCGGTTAGCTTTAGAGCGAGAGACAGCAAAGCGACAGCGAAGGTTTATTGGAGCGCTGAGTGGAGCACTGATAGTTGCGATCGCACTTGGCATCCTCGCCCTCTGGCAATATCGTCAAGCCGTTACCAGCGAAATTCAAGCCCTCACCTCCTCCTCCGCAGGACAACTTGCGTCCGAACAGCGATTAGACGCTCTCGTAACCGCCATCAAAGCCAGACGCAAGCTCGACAGTGTCGCTAATTCCAGCCTTCAATTGCAATCTCAAGTTCAGCAAGTGCTGCAACAAGCCATCTACGGAACGACAGAATTCAATCACCTATCGGGTCATCCCAGTGCAGTTCTAACTCTTGATGCTAGTCCTGACGGGCAACTCATCGCCACAGGCAGCAACGACCAAACGGTAAAGCTTTGGCAGCTTGATGGTACCCTACTGCAAACCCTGGAACACAAAGGCACCGTCCACGCCGCCAGTTTCAGTTCTGACAGCCAGCGCGTAGTCACAGCCAGCTTGGACGGCAGTATTTATGTGTGGCATCGGCAAGGCAAGCTCCTCAAAACCTTTCAGGGACACAGCGCTGCGATATGGGGCGTTGCCGTAAGTCCTGATGTTCGGCGCATCGCTTCTGCGGGTGAAGAAAGTACCGTTCGCCTGTGGAGCATGGATGGCAAACTGCTCAAAACTCTAAGCGGACATCAAAGTGGGGTTTGGAGTGTTGCCTTTAGTCCCGATGGAAACCTGCTCGCTTCTAGCAGCGCCGACGGTACGGTCAAGATCTGGACTTTAGATGGCAAACTGGTGAAAACCCTAGAAGGTCACAGCGCTACTGTTTGGGACATTAAGTTCACCTTACTTGCCGACAATAGCGGTACAAAACATCCCGCCATCCTCTCTGCCAGTGCTGACAACACGATTAAAATTTGGCAACCCGACGGAAAGCTGCTAAGAACTCTCAGGGGTCACAATTCTGAAGTGTTTGAAGTCGCCGTCAGCACAGCAGGCGATGCGATCGCTTCTGCGAGTGCCGACCAAACTATAAACCTCTGGAAGCCGGACGGGACACTGTTAAAAACCCTGAAAGGGCATCAATCTGGGATTCGCGGGCTTGCCTTTATTCCCAACCGCCAAATGATTGTCTCCGGCAGCGACGACACAACTGCCCGACTCTGGAACCTGACCAACCCCTTCTCGAAAGTCCTTTACGGACATGGCAGCACCATTTGGGATATCGATTTTAGCCCAGACGGTCGGATGCTAGCTTCAGCGAGTTCAGATCGAACCTTTAAAGTGTGGGCGCGAGACGGTCGGTTGCTAAAGTCTTTTGCCGGAAAGCAGGCTGCGTTTTACTCTGTTTCTTTCCTTTGGGGTTCCAGCTTTGCCAAAGGAGCCAACGCACCTACCCTGGCTGCGTCCAGTGAAGATAAAACGATTCAATTCTGGCAGTTTGACGGCACGTTGCTGAAAACAATCAAAGGACATGATGCGGGTGTTTGGGATATCTCTCCAAGTCCAGACGCTCAAATACTTGCTTCTGCCAGCGATGATAAAACTATAAAACTGTGGAAGCCTGACGGTACTTTGCTGAGAACGCTCGCAGGACATCAGGCAAGGGTTTACGATGTGGATTTTACCCCCGACGGAAAGCAGTTAGTTTCTGTCAGTGAAGACGCGATGGTTCGCTTGTGGAGTTTAGACGGTAAATTTTCTAAGCTTTTGAAAGGTCATCGCAGTGGAGTTTGGGAAGTTGCTATCAGTCCAGATGGTGGCACTTTGGCAACTGCCAGCATGGATGACACGATTAAACTCTGGAAGATCGATGGCACGTTGCTCGAAACTCTTCAGGGCAATACCAGAGGCATGATGGCAGTTGATTTTAGTCCAGACGGTCAAATGCTGGTGGGGGGAGGCGCTACTGGCGAACTCAAACTCTGGAAAACCGACGGGACAGAAATCACGACGCTAACCGGACATGAAGGGAACGTTTGGGGGGTGGCGTTTAGTCCTGATGGCAAACAAATTGCCTCGGTTGGGGACGATCGCACAATCATTCTCTGGGATGTGGAGCGCATTCTCAAACTCGATGAACTGGCTTATGCGTGCGATCGCGTCCGGGATTATCTGCGAACAAATGCCGAAGTGAAGGAGGAAGATAGACATTTGTGCGATGCCGTGGGCGATCGCTAAATTATCCGAAACCGTGAACTATCAATTATGAAAGATTACTCTTACCAAATTGGCGGCAGTCTCACAACTGATGCGCCTACCTATGTCGAACGACAAGCAGATATCGAGCTTTATGAAGCCTTAAAACGAGGCGAATTTTGCTACGTCCTCAACTCCCGACAGATGGGCAAATCTTCCCTTCTCGTTCGCACCCTGCACCGACTGCAAGCCGAAGGATTTCTCTGCAGCGCGATCGACATGACTCGCATCGGTAGCGAAAACATTACTCCTTTACAGTGGTATAAAGGAATCGTTGGGGATTTGTGGCGCAGTTTTCATCTTGTAGGGAAAGTCAATTTAAAAACCTGGTGGCAAGAACAAGAAGAAGTTTCTCTCCTGCAAAGATTGAGTCAATTTATTGAAGATATTTTATTGAGCCGATTTCCCGAAAATCGAATTATTATATTTGTCGATGAGATTGATAGTATTTTAAGCTTAGATTTTCCCGTCGATGACTTTTTCGCCTTGATTCGTTATTGTTACAACCAACGATCCCTCAATCCCGCATACAATCGGATTACCTTCGCGATTTTCGGAGTAGCTACACCCAGCGATTTAATCGCCGATAAAAATCGGACACCTTTTAATATCGGACAATCAGTAGATTTGCACGGGTTTTCCTGGGAAGAAGCCTCTCCTTTAACTAAAGGGTTAGATAGTGTAGTCAGTAATGCCGAGGCAATTATCAAAGCAATATTAGCTTGGACTTATGGGCAACCATTTCTGAGCCAAAAGCTGTGTCAATTGATAGTAATAGCGGCGCGAGAATCTCACAGTGACGTGCTGACAATTCCACCGGGAACAGAGGGATTTTTTGTGGAATCGCTGGTACGATCGCAGATCGTCCAGAATTGGGAATCTCAAGATGAGCCAGAGCATTTAAAGACGATCCGCGATCGCATCCTGAGAAATGAGCAACGTGCTGGAAGACTCCTGGGAATCTATCAAAAAATCTTACAAGGAGTGGAAGTCCCAACCGATGACTCGCGAGAACAGGTAGAACTATTGCTGTCTGGTTTGGTTGTAAAACACCAAGGTTTTTTACAAGTAAGAAACCCCATTTATCAAGAAGTATTTAACCCCGAATGGGTAGAAAAAAATCTCGCTTCCTTGCGTCCCTACTCTCAAGCGTTTGATGCTTGGATAACTTCAAAGCAGACCGATAAATCCCGATTGTTACGCGGACAATCATTAAAAAATGCTCAAGCTTGGGCTCAGGGTAAAAGTTTAAGTGACTTGGATTATAAGTTTTTAGCAGCTTCTGAAGAATTAGATCGAACAGAAGTGCAGGTAGCATTGGAAGCAGAACGGACTAAAGAAATTGAAGCCAGACTAACAGAACAACAAAAAAGATTAGCAATTGAGAAAAAAAGTTCGAGGCGGCAAAGATTTTTGCTTTTTGTAGTAAGTATAGCATTAATTATCGCCTGTGCATTGGGGCTAGCGGTGTATTTTCAGTATCGGCAAAGTGCTGTCAGCGAAATCAAGGCGATCGCCAAATCTTCCGAAGCACTATTCGCCTCAAATCAAAAGTTAGATGCACTTGTACAAGCCATCACAGCACAGCGACGATTGCAAAAGTTAGGTGTTGCAGACGCAGATATCCAGCACTCAGTTAAGGAGGCTCTCCATCAGGCTGTTTATGGAGCGGTTGACTATAACCAGTTATCCGGGCATGACAATGTGGTTAATGATGTCATTTTCAGCCCTGATGGCGAACTCATTGCCTCAGCTTCTGCCGACAAAACCATCGAACTTTGGAAAAAAGACGGTACAAAGGTGGGAACGCTTCAAGGACACAACAATACGGTTTGGGCAGTCGTATTTAGCCCCAGAGGGGATCTAATTGCTTCTGGTTCTGGCGATAACACCGTTAAACTTTGGCGCAAAACGAGTACAAAATCACCAAACGGAGAGTCGAGCTATACCTTGTGGCACACCTTAAAAGGACATACCCAAGATGTTGCAGACGTAGCGATCGCTCCTGACGGTCAGATTATTGCTTCCGCTTCTAAAGATAAAACAATTAAACTCTGGAGTACAGACGGCAAACTGCTGAGAACTCTCACCGGACATAAAGATGAAGTTGTCAGCGTTGCCTTTAGCCCTGACAGTCAAACTATTGCATCTGCTTCTAACGATAAAACCATCAAACTCTGGAGTGCAGACGGTCAACTGCTGAGAACCCTCACCGGACATACGGAGAGAGTTAGAGACGTTGCCTTTAGCCCTCAAGGAAATCTGATTGCCTCCGCGAGTTGGGATAAAACCGTCAAACTTTGGCACCTTGACGGCACGTTAGTCCAAACTATAACTGAACACAGCGATGGAGTAATCAAAATCGCTTTTAACCCTCAAGGTCGTTTAATTGCCTCGGCAAGTGTTGATAGAACAGTCAAACTTTGCAAGCTTGACGGGACTCTGGTAAAAACCCTACCAGCCGCCAAGGATGTCGTCTCTGGAGTGGCTTGGAGTCCTGACGGGCAACTCCTCGCCTCATCCAGTTGGGATGGCCC
The DNA here is from genome assembly GCF_036701905.1 of Microcoleus sp. MON2_D5. Taxonomy (NCBI): domain Bacteria; kingdom Bacillati; phylum Cyanobacteriota; class Cyanophyceae; order Oscillatoriales; family Microcoleaceae; genus Microcoleus; species Microcoleus sp. MON2_D5. Next base: position 6,814 of record NZ_JAUBRM010000133.1, on the reverse strand, counting down.
GATCGCGCTCTGGAAGCTTGATGACAGTTTGCTCCACACTCTTAACGGACATCAAGCACCAATTTACACCATAAAATTTAGTCCTGATGGTAAGACAATTGCCACTGCCAGTCGCGATAATACCGTTAAACTTTGGCGGCTTGATGGTAGCTTAATTCGCACTTTCCCCAAACAAACGGATAAAGTTTTCGGAGTAGATTTCAGCCCAAAGGGAGACATCATTGCTACAGGTGGTTATGACAGCACTGTTCGAGTGTGGCAACTAGACGGAACTTTAGTCAAGACTTTTACGGGACATCAAGGTAGAGTTTTCGCCGTTGATTTTCATCCAGATGGACAGTCAATAGCCTCGGTGGGTGAGGACAGAACGGTTAAAGTTTGGAGAATTGATGGTTCTGAATTAGCAACTCTCAAAGGACATACCGATCACATTAACGGAGTTGCCTTTAGTCCCGATGGACAGGTTATTGCCTCAGCTAGCGTGGATGGCACTGTTAAACTTTGGCAGTGGGATAATGCGATCGCCTCTGGAAAGCCCAGCTACAGGCTTCTACACACGTTAACGAGCCATCGCCGTCAGGTAGCTGGAGTGGCATTTAGCCCTGATGGCAAGACTCTCGCTTCAGCAGGTATGGATAGCATGGTGAGACTTTGGCGGCGCGACGGTACGGAAATCAGAGCCTTAAAGGGACACAAAAATGGGGTGTTCGGAGTGGCATTTAGCCCTGATGGCAAGACTCTCGCCTCAGCAAGTTTCGACGGCACACTCAAACTTTTGAGGGAGGATGGTCAAGAGCTTGAAACCTTAAAAGGACATAGCGATGGGGTGTTCGGAGTGACATTTAGCCCTGATGGAAAGTTCATCGCCTCAGCAAGTCAGGATAGAACCGCTATTGTGTGGAATTTAGAGCGAATTTTCCAGCTCGATTTCCTCCAGTATGGATGCGATTGGGTCGGAAATTATTTGCGAACCAATGCTGATGTGAAGGAGGAGGACAGACATTTGTGCGATCGTATTAAAACGGAATAATCTCAACTCCGCTTTATTAGGAATAATAGATTAATATGTGTGGGCTAGAGCATCAGAGGATTAGAGGATATTTATCATGCTTGGCTAATTTTTATTGGAATATGCTATTCTACCAAATCCAGATTAAACTACTCCCTTTATCTCTCAGTCTGCGGAGGCGGACTTCGTTTATTTAGTAGCGGTTTCAACCACCGAATGATACGCAGAATGATAAAGGGAGTAGCCAACCCTGATTTGGTATAATAACTACAGAGTAATGAAATCGCTAGCGGTAAGAATACCGGGGGTAATACCGTTAAGCTTCGCCAACAATTGATTGGTGTCCGTCACAGTAATCAAAGTCTGATTGTTGCTGGAAGTAATACTGAGTTGATTGAAACTTAAACCAGGATTCAACCCAAATAAATCCTCTCCCCTGCGGAAATCATTAATGATGTCGCTACCCAAACTTTGATTGAGGACAAACACATCATTTCCCGAACCTCCCGTCAATGTATCGTCCCCAACATCCCCGGAAAGGAAATCGGAACCGCTGCCACCGCTGAGAATATCATTACCTTTGCCGCCGTACAGGGTGTCGTTACCGATGTCGCCGCAAAGCACATCGTTGTCATTGCCGCCGAACAGTAAGTCGTTGCCCTCACCCGCATCGAGACTGTCGTTTTCTTTGCCGCCGTACAGGGTGTCATTTCCCTCCTCGCCAAAAATCAGGTCTGCACCTTCATTGCCAAAGGCAATATCGTTGCCGTTTCCGGCATTAATTGTGTCATTTCCTAAGTTGCCTAAAATGTAGTCATCGCCATCTTCACCCAGCAAGATATCGTCATCTTTACCGCCAAAAATGCTGTCGTTGCCCAGCCCGCCGGCAACCGTATCGCTGCCGAGATCTCCCCTCAACAAGTCGTCGCCATCGGCGCCGACAACAGTGTCAGGATCTTTACCAGCGTAGATGGTATCGTTGCCAGCGCCGCCAGAGATGAAATCGCTGCCTTCATTGCCAAAGATTGAATCGTTATCTGCGCCGCCGTCAATGTTGTCATTGCCGCCCATACCGTAGAGAGTATCGTTGCCGGCAAGTCCATTAATCGAGTCGTTGATGCCGCCACCCATGATGAAATCGGTACTGTCGCCGCCGTTAATAGTTTGTTGGACGGGGTTGGGTGTGAGAGTGGCAGGGTCGAGTTGGGGGGCGTTGAGGCTATCGAGTAGGCAATCATCTGCGACCGGAGTTGGTGTGGGCGCGGGAGTTGGTGTTGGCGGCGGCGCAGGTGTGGGCGTCGGCGTTGGTGTGGGAGTCGGTGTGGGAGTCGGTGTGGGAGTCGGTGTTGGTGTGGGAGTCTCAGTTGGGGTGGGAGTCGGCGCCGGCGTCGGAGTTGGAGTCGGTATTGGTGTGGGAGTCGGTGTGGGAGTCGGTGTGGGAGTCGGAGTCGGAGTTGGGGTCGGAGTCTCAGTTGGAGTTGGAGTGGGAGTCGGAGTTGGCGTGACTGTAGCGTTAAATTCGTAAGCACCAATATCCACGATCGCACTTCCGTTATTATCACCATCTTGAGGGCGACTCACACCGCGCTGATCCGCAGCCGGCGCGCCCGCACCAGTACCAGTATCAATTGCCGGACTTCCTGTTAGCAGCGGCAGCACGAAAGCGCCGTTAATATTTTCCAAAGGGCCGAGTTTCGGGTCTGCGATCTTCACATTTGCCGTAACATTATTGTCGTTAGGATCGCCCGTCGTGAGTTTATTAGGAAATTGCAGATTATTTCCCCCGTTGATTAATTCCCGGCCGGTTTGCTGCTTAACCTTAAAAGGATTACCCGCCGTGTTGCTATCAAAAATAGAATTCTTGACAGTAATTGGCTGATTACCAAAAGTAGCAATACCTCCCGAATATTCGCCAGCGGTATTTTTAGCAAAAGTCGAATTGACGATATTAGTCGAAAAAGAATCTCTGTTGCCAACAACCATTCCCCCGCCCTGCTTAGCAGCACTGTTGCCGGAAAAGGTACTGTTAACAATGCTGACATTTCCATTTTCTCCGAACCACAAACCGCCGCCGTTGTCTTCAGCTTTATTGTTAGCGAATGTGCAGTTGGTCACTGTCAAATCAGCGTTACCGTGACGAACCCCGCCTCCAGAACCTCCAGTACCTGATGAATTCTTTACGGCTTGGTTATTAATAAAAGTGCTATTTTCCAAAACCACTTTATCTTGCAAATAACCAAACAAAAAGGCTGCGCCTCCTTCTCCTGAGCCGATATTGCCGTCAAAAACGCTGTTGCGGATAGCAATATTTCCGGCAACAGGGCCGGGGGTTGCATTGGGGCCCGAAGCATTAGCGCCATCGACGTAAACTGCCCCGCCAGGGCCTTTATCTGTGCGGTTGCCTGTGAATTTAGAGTTTTCGATCGTCATGCTGCCCAACAGGTTATTAACAGCTCCGCCGTAGCTGCCTTTGTTGTTGGTAAATTCGCTATCTCTGATAGTCAGAACACCGCCGCTTTTGGTTGCGATCGCGCCGCCACCGCGTTCGGTATTGTTAGCTAAAGAACCATCATTGCCGCTAAACTTGCTGTTAATTACATTTGTCGTGCTGCGAAAACCCGTGTAAATGCCACCACCCAAACCAGCAACATTATTATTGACTTGGCAATTTTCTAAAGTTAAAGTGCTGTTACCTCCCGTTTGAATGCCACCACCGGCGCTAGTTGCCTCATTATTCGGATCTGTTCCAGAAACTTTGCCGTTGACAACAATCAGGTTTTTTAGAGTAACATTTGTTGAACCTTCGGTTAGGATAACCCGCGAAGTATTGTTGCCACTGATGGTTAAACTAGCTGCACCAACTGCATCAATTGTCAAGTTTTTGTTGATGACAAGTTGACCGGAAGTGAGAGTAATTGTTTGGCTGGCAAGAGTGGAGGCAAATTGAATGGTATCGCCGGCTGCTGCCGAGGCGATCGCACTTCTCAAGGAACCCGGCCCGCTATCATTATTGTTGGTAACGGTAATAGTCGCTAAAGTCCCTCGGTAATCCGCCATTGCCTCTGGAGTCAAGGCTAGCGGTGCTTCAATATCACCCTTGGCCAACTCCAAATTCCAGTTACCACCGCGGCCAGTGCGATCGCTAGATGCCGCAACATCAGCTCCGGTTAACTCGCCCAGGCGATCGACAAAATCGCTCCCCGAACCCGCAGCAACATCGCAACCGTAAAGCACAATATCTGCTTTGTCGCTTAGCGCATTTCGCCACTCTTGCAACTGGCTTTCATATTGTGACAAATTATCCGAATTCAGCGTCCTAGAACCTAGCTGCAAGCTGCCAGAATTGCCGTGCGAAAAAATATGAAGTTGGTCTACAGTTTCCCCCGCAGCAGAAATTGTTTGCAGTTTCGCAGTAATTTGCTCGACTCCATTACCATTTTTATCTAAAATGATGATCTCTGTACCGGGAAGCACGCCACCCGCAAGAGTTTGATAGTCATCTAGGCCCGAATCTATGAAGACAATAGATTTAGAACCAGCATTGCGGAGAACAGATTGTGAATCCCTGTTGGTGGCAAAAGTTGAACTCATTTGGCATACCCATGAGAATGTTTACTATTTGCTAGTAGATTCACCTTGAAAGCAGAAGGCTAAAGATGCAGAAGGCAGTAGGCAGAATTAAAAACTCAGTGATCCATCGGAAAGATTAAAATTTAGGGAAAAACTTTAATTCTATCCCTAAGTGAAATCCGACACTTGTCTCCCTAATCAGCTTAAGCTGTATAAAAATTGCGATTTTCTGAGCAATTAACTGCAGAGGATGTAATGTAAATAGTCCGGCACCGGGAACCTCTCTATGTAGATTGGCAAGGCGCACCATTAGCGAGATAAATAGTGCATCAAACCATTTGGTAGCCTTGGTTAGATAAAATTCCAAAAAGATTTTCTGTAGTTCCCAATTTCTGACAATTGCTCTAGCTAGTACCTGATACATTCACATTAGAGAAAACCACGAAAATTGCCTAAAAAATTGATTAATTTAATTTTTTTAATAACTGGCAAAAAGTTCCCAAAAATCTGAAATTTAGTGGTTGAGAAAGCTTGCTTTATTCGGCCGCTGTTTATGGCTAGCCAGCTCAGGAGTGCAATAGACGGAGTTGCCTCATTTTAGGTGTGGGCGATCGGCAATAAACAAGATTTATTACCGATCGCGGTTGAAAACAATCAGATCGAGCGATCCTCTTCGTTAGCGTAGCCCCCGTAGGGGAGGGCTGCGCTAACGTCATCCACAACCTTTCAGGAGTTTGAGAGCTTTCTTCACCACTCCTGAGGGGTCGGGCTGCTTATGGCGCACCCTACCCGAGGTAGTTAGATTGTTATCTGAGTGAAATCGCTAGCGGTGAGAATACCGGGGGTAATACCGTTAAGCTTCGCCAACAATTGATTGGTGTCCGTCACAGTAATCAAAGTCTGATTGTTGCTGGAAGTAATACTGAGTTGATTGAAACTCAAACCAGAATTCAACCCAATTAAATCCTCTCCCTTGCGGAAATCATTAATGATGTCGCTACCCAAACTTTGACTTAGGAAAAACACATCATTTCCCGAACCACCAGTCAAAGTATCGTCGCCAACATCTCCGGAAAGGAAATCGTCCCCAGCACCGCCGCTGAGAATATCATTACCTTTGCCGCCGTACAGGGTATCGTTACCGATGTCGCCACAGAGCACATCGTTTTCATTGCCACCGAAGAGCAAGTCGTTGCCCTCACCGCCATCGAGACTGTCGTTTTCTTTGCCGCCGTACAGGCTGTCATTTCCCAAGTCTCCAAAAATCAGGTCTGCACCTTCATTGGCAAAGGCAATATCGTTGCCGTTTCCGCCATTAATTGTGTCATTTCCTAAGTTGCCTAAAATGTAGTCGTCCCCATCTTCACCCAGCAAGATATCGTCATCTTTACCGCCGAAAATGCTGTCGTTACCAACGCCGCCAGCAACTGTATCATTGCCGACATCTCCCCTCAACAAGTCGTCGCCCTCGGCATCTACCACAGTGTCAGGATCTTTGCCAGCGTAGATGGTATCGTTGCCAGCACCGCCAGAGATGAAATCGCTGCCTCCATTGCCGAAGATTGAGTCGTTATCTGCACCGCCTTGGATGTTGTCATTCTCGCCCATGCCGTAGAGAGTATCGTTGCCGGCTTGTCCGTTAATTGACTCGTTGATGCCACCGCCGATGATGAAATCGTTACCTTCGCCGCCGTTGACAGTTTGTTGGACGGGGTTGGGGGTGATGGTGGCAGGATCTAGTTGCGGGGCGTTGAGGCTATCGAGTAGGCAATCATCTACGGCCGGAGTTGGTGTGGGTGCGGGAGTTGGTGTTGGCGGCGGAGTCGGCGCAGGTGTAGGAGTTGGAGTGGGTTCGGGTGTGGGTGTCGGAGTGGGTTCGGGTGTGGGAGTTGGAGTCGGCGCGGGCGTCGGAGTTGGCGCAGGCGTCGGTGTCGGAGTTGGAGTCGGCGTCGGCGGAGTTGGTGTGGGAGTCTCAGTTGGAATTGGCGCCGGAGTCGGTGTGGGAGTTGGAGTCGGCGTCGGCGGAGTTGGTGTGGGAGTCTCAGTTGGAGTTGGCGCCGGAGTCGGTGTGGGAGTTGGAGTGGGTTCGGGCGTCGGAGTTGGCGCAGGCGTCGGTGTCGGAGTTGGAGTGGGTTCGGGCGTCGGAGTTGGCGCCGGAGTCGGTGTCGGAGTTGGAGTGGGTTCGGGCGTCGGAGTTGGCGCCGGAGTCGGTGTCGGAGTTGGAGTGGGTTCGGG